>CAZKOR010000043.1:0-22282 GCA_964554405.1 uncultured Bacteroides sp.
CGGGGACACCATCTGCCAATATGGCACACGGCTCATAAGAAACATAGCTGGGCTGTGGTATTAACACTTCCTCGCCGGGATTTAACATGGCACGCAGAGCAAGGTCGATTGCTTCGGAACCTCCAACCGTAATAAATATTTCATTCTGCGGATTATATGTAACACCCTGTTTTCTTTTTAAATACGATGCTACCTCTTCTTTCAGTTCTTTTAATCCTGCATTAGATGTATAAAAAGTACGTCCCTTTTCCAAAGAGTAAATACCCTCGTCTCTGATATGCCAAGGTGTATCAAAATCCGGCTCACCAACGCTCAAAGAAATGACATCATCCATTTCCTGAACAATATCAAAAAATTTCCGGATTCCGGATGGCTTTATATTTACTACCTTATCTGACAACGGATTTCTCATGGTGTCACCTTCTCTCTTGTATCTTCATATTTCTTTTCTAATATGGTTCCGTGGTCTTTATATTTTTTCAAGATAAAATGTGTCGCCGTACTAAGCACAGTATCTAATGCGGACAGTTTTTCTGAAACAAATCTGGAAATCTCTTTCAAGGATTTTCCCTCTAAAGTAACAAGCAAATCATATCCTCCGGAAATCAAATAAACGGAAGTAACCTCCGGATATTTATAAATGCGCTCCGCAATATTGTCAAATCCCTGACCCCGCTGCGGCGTTACTCTTACTTCAATTAATGCCGTCACTTTCTCAATCGAGGTTTTCTCCCAGTCAATCAGCGTATGATAACCGCATATAATCCCCTCGCTTTCCATTGCCGCAAGTTCATTGACAATATCAATTTCTTCCACACCCATGATAACCGCAAGTTCTTTCGTATCAATACGGCTGTTCTTTTCAATTACTGATAATAATTTTTCTCTCATATTTATCCTCATCCTTTCCTATTCCAATGTTTATACATCTGATCTGTCTTTGGCGGTTCCAAAAACCGTCTTTCTTCTTCGTTAAAAAGTATTCTGTCATTACCCGCAGTTGTCTTTCCGACAATCACTGCCGGAATTCCTTTTTTCTCCAAAGAAGCAACAAGTCCGATGCCATCCCATGCAGTCATTAACAGACTGCCGCCTGATATCAGCTCATAGGGATTTAAATCATAAAACTCACATATTTCTACTGTCTCCTGCCTGAGCGGCAGTTTTTTCAAATCGATTTCCAGTCCAACGCCTGCTTTCTGTGCCAGTTCCCACAAAGCAGCAAATATACCGCCTTGTGAAACATCATGCATACCGCAAACGCCGGACTCCCCGGCGGTGGCGGCCTCCGGTATCACCGAGAGGAATTTCTCAAAAGCCGCTGCTTCGTCTATCATTTTAGCAGGATATCTTGTCAGCAGTTCCTCTCTATGTTCTTTGGCAATCCTGACCGTTCCCTCCAGTCCAATCCATTTACTAATGATAACATCCTGACCGGGTTTTACGACACATTCAATGCTTTCATTCCGTTTTTTCCGCTTCCCGATACCTGTTACGGTAAGCACTGGCATTTGGACGATTCCGGTTATTTCCGTATGTCCTCCAATCACCTGTATATGATACCGTGAGCATATTTCCTCTGTCTGTTCCATCATGTCCTGTAATGCCTTCTCTTCCGTGTCCTCCGGAAGCATCATTGCCATCATAACGGCTGTCGGTTCTGCTCCCGCAGCCGCTACATTATTCAATGCTTTATGGAGTCCATAAGTACATATTTCCCCTACCCGCGCACTGACAGGATTTGTAGAAAAAACTGTTTCCTCATCGTCATCAAACGATAAAACGGCGCAGTCTGTTCCTATCCCTGCGCCGCATATTACTTCTTCTCTTTTGGTCTTTATCCGCCTTAAAATGGAACGTACTAATACATTTTCTGATACTTTTCCGTTTTTCATCATGACATATCGCCTGTTACTTTCTTATGGTGCGCATACCTATTCTTACCAAGCTTACTATGGTGCAGGAGCTTCCGCTTGCTGCGCCTGTGCCGCCGCTTCTGCAGCAGCATTCGCTGCCGCCTGATAACTTCCCGCAACTGCTTTTACCTGATCGATGCTGTTGGTCTCAATTGCCGCCATGATATTGTTGTATGCTTCCGGGTCAGGCGTTGCAATTCCCACTGTCGCGCTTCTGGGCGCTTTATTATAGGAACTGCTGTTTATCTGTTCCCTGCTGACTTCTACACCATCCACCTTTACAACTTTCCATAACTCTGCTTTATATCCGATATGTGCCGACTGTACGGAACAATATCCTAACGGCAGGGATGCATCCGGATAAATAACTTCTTCATCCGGTACAGTTCTTTCCAGAACAACGCTCTCATAAATAACCTCTCTGTTGCTCTCTCTCGTCTCTACGCCATAAATTGTAAATGTAATCGTCTTTTCAGGTGTTGTAAAACCTTCAATATAAATAGGGTATTCCGTATTATTTACAAACTTAAAATCTTTTCCGGAAGATTCCGCAATCGCAGCATCGGCGGACGGGTCAACATAGGTAACAATCATAGAATGATTATATCTCTCCGTCACTTCCAGTTCAGACAGTAAAACAGCATTGTATAAAGTGGTGGAAACCTGACAGATACCACCGCCCAGACTATCCACAACCTGACCGTTTAAGTAAGAACCAGCCATATAATATCCGTTTGCTTCCGTAAAGGGAGCAACTGCCTCATAAGCGGAAAATTCATCTCCCGGATATAACAGACATCCGTTAATCAAATTCGCTCCATTTGCCACATTCGCACTTCTGGATGAACCGGAAGTGGAATAACTGGTTGTAAAAGTGCCAAGAACATCTGTTACTTTGGAGAGCTCCTCTATACTTCCCCGCGGTTCCTGAACAGCAACAACCAAATCAATATCGCAGGCATCACCATTCCAGTTATTTACCAGATAATCATACGCAGCATCCGCAGAAGCATCGGGGTCAATCGCAATACCGGTCTGTCCTTCCGTAATCTGAAAAGTATCGTCTACCCTCGTCATAACGGCGTCAACCGCATCCTGATTATATTGTGCGCCTTGCTCTTCCACTAACGTCTTAATTGCATTTTTATCAAAATCATATGTAACTTCATAAACCTTATTTTCGTATTCCAAATCCTTTAATGCTTTATAGCACTGTATAATATTGCCGTCTTTTCCGAGACTTGCCGCCTCATCTATAATTTCCGAATTAGCCCACTTCAGTCCGCAGTCAGACGCTGTAATAGTAATCACTTGTCCTTCTTCCGCGTGCAGTGTAATCTCTGTATCCGCAAAAGAATCCACATAATCCTGCACTGCCTTTTTGGCTTCGGAAACAGTCATTCCTGCCAAGTTAATATCATTCGCATAAATTCCGGATTCAATTTTTTCCTCTTCATTAGCATATGCTGTCATACACAGGGAAAAATCTCCTATGGAAAGATTTCCGACACAAAGAAATCCGACCCATAGGGCAGCTGTAATTGTCAGTTTTATCCATGATTTTTTCACATTAATCCTCCATGCTTACTCAACCTGCGACATTTGCTGCCGTAAGGCACAAATTCGCGTGTGAAAAATTTATTTTTCACACTTTGCTTCCTAATTAAAAATATGTTACACTTAGCGTAGTTACACTGCCACACTCAATAAGAGCGGCATAACCATTGCCAGAATCAGTATAATAATAATGACAGCTGATATTATCCGTCTTGATTTTTTATTATGCCACGAAAACATAAGGCAAAACCTCCCTGCTTACTGAAAGGATATTATATATGAAATTCCCTCTTTTTGCAAGTTTTATCATCTTTATTATATGGTTTACTATTCAACGTGCCAGACGCGAGCGCAAAGATAATGCCATTAAACAATCTTTCTGGGAAAAAGAACGCCGGGCTAACAATACAAGACGCCAGCCCCTTGACGACCTTCCCTATATCAGAATTTCATACGAAAGTCTTTTTCTGCATCTTTTACCGGACAATGAACGTGCTGATGAATACAGGGAAATCTTTCATTCGCTGAGCGAATCCCAGATTGTAAATTTTACCGGCATTACCAACACCGATTTAAAATTAAAATACGGCGCACCCAATATCGATTTGCTGACCAACTTTGACCAGAACTTTACGCTCCTTGCCAGAACACTGCAGCAATGGGCTTCCCTCTTGTACGAAAACGGGTATACAAAAGAAGCCCGCGAAATTCTGGAAATGGCAGTCTCCATAAAAACAGATGTAAGCGGCTCCTATAGACTTCTTTGTAAAATTTACCGGGAGGAAAATACCCCCGAAAAAATAAAGGAACTCTATCCGGCTGCCGAATCTTTAAACTCCCTTATGAAAAATACTATCGTCCGTATTCTGCAAGAATCTGAGCCATAATACGGCTTGCTTCACTTCGGGTAAGCTTATCCACCTGATACCCTATAGCTATTTTATGCCTGTCTATCAATTTATATAACTGCTCTTTTTGCGGTATCGTAATCGGCGTATCGCGTTTTGCCTGATACAAAAGAGGAACAGGTGCAAAGTCTTCCTCATGCCCCTCATAAAAAAGTTCTGTTAATTTTCCATATAAAACGGATGTCGCCTGTGCATCGGCAAGCGCTCTGTGCGCATTGTGCGCAATCCCGAAGTGCCTGCACAAGGCCCCAAGACTTCTGCTTTCCAACTCCGGTAAAAATTTTCTTGCCAGCCTTAATGTATCAATCCCGCTCTTTTCAAACACAAGTTTATGATTGACCGCCGCTTTTTTTACAAAAGAATAATCAAACAGAACAGCATGTCCAAGGAGGATATCTTCACCGATAAATGTAAGAAGCTCCGGCAAAACCTCCGCTATGTCCGGCGCATCTGCAAGCTGCTTATCGCAAATACCTGTCAGTTCGACAATGCGTTCCTCCAATGCTCTCCCTGGATTTATCAAAGTTTCCATTCGGTCGGTTATTTCCCCTGCCCTTACTTTAACAGCCCCGATTTCGATTATTTTATCTGTCTTCGGATTTAATCCCGTTGTTTCCAAATCCAGACACACATATGAGTCAATCATCATCTCTCTCCGTTTTCGGCAAACGGTTTTACCCTTTATGCCGCTTCTGATAATCCGCGCAATGCTCCTGTAAAAAACACTCTTCACACTTTGGCGTAGGCGCTTTACAAATCTGGCGACCCAGTGTAATAATCTGAATATTCCACAAAATCCAATGGTCTTTCGGCAGGGCTTTCATTAACTCCATTTCCACCTTTACCGGGTCATCCTCTTTCGTAATACCCAATTTTTTAGAAATACGCTTTACATGAGTATCTACTACAATACTCGGTTCATGAAAAATATTGCCCCGTATGACATTTGCCGTTTTGCGCCCTACACCTGCTAAAGAGGTCAACTCTTCTATGGAACTCGGCACTTCTCCCCCAAATTTATCACGCAAATCCTGACAGCAGGCAATAATATTTTTTGCTTTATTGTGATAAAAACCGGTAGAATGAATATCCTGTTCCAGTTCTTTTAAATCCGCATTGGCAAAATCATCTATGCTTGTATACTTTTGAAACAAGTCCTGTGTGACAATATTGACTCTGGCGTCCGTACACTGCGCGCTAAGTATCGTGGCAATCAAAAGCTGCCATGCATTTTCATGTTGCAGATAACAGACATAATCCGTTCCGTAACGGGCATCCAGTAAATCCAAAATTGCTTTGGTACGTTTTGTCATTTGTATTATCCTTTCTCAGATGATAAGTGTTTGATAACAGTATATTTTGCTTCGTAAGTTAAAGCGTCCCTGCTTTGGTAATCAAACAACACCATAACAGGCTCATCCAGTTTTTTTATTCGCTTTACAATATCAGTTTCCCAAACCGGATAATCAAATATTTCCATATGTGTCATTTTACCAAGCTGGCGGCTGTCATAACCTGTATATGCAGGCAGACAACGTCTGTTTTTTTCTTCCTCACGGTAAAACTCCCTGATGGTTTCTTTATAAGGCATCAATTCTTTCGCAAAATCCGGTCTGCTCTTACTATTTTCTCTCAAATATAAATCAAAAGTCAATAGCTGGCACAATAATTCTTTCTGCTCCGCAAGTTTTGTCGTCATGGCAAAATATAGCAGTACCTGATATCGGTAACTTCTTGCAGGAGTCATAAGCGAATAGCCTTTTTCACGATAAAAATCCGCCAACTGCAGATACATTATAAACGCATTCGGAAAAGCAGTTTGTATCACCGGCATCGTATAAGAGAACTGACCGCTGTTATAGTATACTTCCACCATCTCCTCTACCTGCTTTAGCAATAACAGTTTTTCATAGGAGAGCCATTTCGTGGAAAGCACTTCATAGGGTGGCGCGTCCATATATTGTATTTCATAATCGGCAGCTTTTTCATATAGATAAGAACCTTTTAACACTTTTAAAAAACCGAGTTGAAGCTGCTGCGGCTTCATGGCATAAACGCTGTTAAAAGAGCGGGTAAAACTCTCGTAATCCTCAAAGGGAAGTCCCGCTATCAAATCCAAATGAACATGAATATTACCGCCTTTTTGAATCCGCTCCACTGCCTTTTGCAGTTTATCCATATCTGTCGTCCGCCTGATTTCACGAAGCGTATCGGCATTGAATGTCTGTACGCCGATTTCCATCTGCACCAACCCCGGACGCATCTTTCCAAGAATTTCTAATTCTTCTTCGGAAATAATATCTGCCGCAATCTCGAAATGGAAGTTCGTCACACCATTATCATGTTCGGACAGATATTGCCAGATTTCCTTTGCATGTTCATGATTGCAATTAAATGTCCTGTCTACAAACTTTACCTGTTTTACTTTGTTATCCAAAAAATATTGTAGTTCTTTTTTTGCAATATCCAAATTTCTCAGGCGCACTTTTTTATCAATGGAGGAGAGACAATAACTGCACTGATACGGACATCCCCGGCTGCTTTCATAATATATAATTTTATTTTCAAACGGCTGCAAATCGGAATATAAAAAAGGCAGTTCGGAAATATCAGTCAATTCCCGCACCGGTGTCCGGCATATTTTACACCCCGGTGCATCTACTGACACCTCACGGTACACAATTCCCCGAATTTTCTCAAATTCCCTGTTTTTTCTCTCCGGTTCCGGCGCAGCAGATGAGCAATAATATCCGGCAAGTTCACTAAATGTCTCTTCTCCCTCCCCGACCATGATGCCTGTCACCATTGGATATTTTTCCAGCAACTCCTCCGATAAATATGAAACTTCAGGACCTCCCAGCCATATATCGGTTTCAGGTAATATTTTAGGCAGCTCCGCCAGAAGGGCACTAATGACATCCCAATTCCAGATATAGCAGGAAAAAGCAATCACCTCCGGCGCTCTGCGGTAAATATCAGCAAGAATTTCTTCTTTTCTATGATTTATGGTATATTCTGCAATTTCCAGATACGGCGCAAGTTCCTTGCCCGCATAAGCGCGCAGGCTGTATACCGCAGGATTGGAATGTATATATTTTGCATTGACCGCAATCAACAGAATTTTCATGATAATGTCTCCGCTCTTTTTTTCTTATAGTATATCACACTTGAAAAAAATTCCCTCGCGAATTTCTTGTCAAGCGCAAATTTTACAACATTTTGAGTTATTTTTGCCGTTTCTTGTTTTTTCTCCTATTCAATATTGAATGAACATTCCCAGCAGAATATTTCCATTAAAAATTGGAATACTTTCCGCCAGGAAAAAGACTACAATAAGAGAAAGGATAATACGAATGAAAACAAGAATCAGAAGTTTAAGAAAAGAAAAACATTTCACACAGGCACAGTTGGCGGAACTTATTGGCGCGAACCAAACGATGCTAAGTAAAATCGAAACCGGCGCCAGTATTCCTGACGCCCTGCTTGTAACCAGACTTTCAAGTCTTTTTAACGTCTCTACAGACTACATTCTCCATCTTTCAGATGAGCGGGCAAATGCGGATTCCCTGCTCGCAGACAACATGTACAATCTCAAAAAATATCAGCGGCTTATATCTTTATACCAGAAAATGAACAACAGACAACAGGGAGATTTTTATACATTTCTTTGCAGTATGCTGGGCACATCTGAGGACTTATAATGTTAAATCACATAATCTGCATATCTACAGATATTTCCTATCTGTTCCGCGTAATGTAAGTTGCGTGTCTTATACAAATGGAGGAACTATATGTTCCTCCACATTTCAAATCATCTTCTTTGCCAGTTCCCGACAGTATTCCTCCTCATCACAGGGAATCGCCATCACTCTATGCTGCCAGTCTGACAAATACGCCGCATTGGTATTTTCTATCGCCTTATATCCATCGGAAAGCGTTGCCAACGGCTCCGCGCGTCCTTCCATAGCATCCGCAAAATTTTGCAAAATGACAGCGTACTCATCCTCTTTCTGCTCTACTTCCCACTGCTTTTTTGTAAAAGGAATCTTATAAAACATTTCCTGAGAAGTTTTCGACACCTGCGTTGTGGAACTTTCATTCTCATAGAAACTGATATATTTGTTGTCTTCCACTACCAGCTTTCCCATCTCGCCGTGTATTTCCAATCGGTTCGTTCCCGGTGAATCTCCTGTGGAAGAAAGAAACGTTCCCCACATGCCGTTTTCATGCCGGAAGAAAAGCGCAGCTTTATCATCGACCTGAATATCACTGTAGTAGCCATAAGCAATCTGTGCAGAAACCTCACATGGCTGTCCAAACAGCCAGTTCCACATATCGAGCAAATGCTGACACTGGTTAATCAGCAATCCGCCGCCTTCTCCGCTCCAACTGCTGCGCCACTTGGATGCCTTGTGATAGCATTCCGGGCGATACCAGAAATTTGCTGTCCATATTACCTGATGAAGCTTCCCCAGCTTCCCGCTTTTTATATACTCATGCACCTCTCTGTAGGTATCTCTTGCCCGCCAGTTAAAAACCATGGCACAAATTGTTTTCGGAATATCCACCAATAATTCTTTGCACTCTTTCGCAGTTACTCCAAGCGGTTTTTCACATAGCACATGCCGCCCTGCCTGTTTCGCTTTTTTAACCACTCTCACATGCTCCTTGTGCGGTGTCGTGATAATAAGCGCATCGAATTTATCACTATCTGCAAACATACTGTCCTCATCCGGGAAAATAACCACTTCCGGCATACTCTCTTTGATTTGCTGCTGCCCCGGCATATTTCTGCACAAGATGCCATACAGTGACAAATCCTTTATTTCGCCGTTATAAATTCTGGCGGCATATTTACTTCCCATATTTCCGTATCCTACTATGACTGCTTTTTTCAAATTAAGTGTCCTGCCTTTCTTTTTGGGGTGCGAGATTTATTATTATTGTTATCTAGTGTACCATTTGGACACACAAAAGAAAAGCGTTGCATTTCACTGTAGAATACTGTAGAGTTTTAAATATAAGTGTATTTCTTTACAAATGAGTGATATCTTCCTTTGACAATTATTTATGCTACAATGAATATTAGCGAGGAAGAAATTCATGAATAAATATAGAAAAAATACACAAAAATCGACAAAGAGTACAAAAGGAAACGGTGATGAGATGCCAACAGTTGAAAAAGTAAATTATGAAATGACACGTTATTTGCAAGATATCGAAGAGTACATAGAGAAGTACAAAAGACTTCCCAAGAAAGAAGCAAAGAAACAGGCGAAAGAAAATCTGATGAATGCCGGTATTATTGATGAACAGGGCAATCTGACTGATTTTTACAAAAATTCATAGTGAGGTAGCAGTGTTATGTACCAAACATTACCCAATCTTGTATTAGGTTTTCATGGCTGCAATCGAGAAACTTATGAAAAAGTATTACATAAACATGAGGAATTAAATAACAGTACAAATGATTATGACTGGCTTGGCAATGGCATTTACTTTTGGGGAAACAGCTATGACAGGGCATTGGAGTGGGCACAGACCCATAAGGCAGATGAAAATCCATCGGTTATAGGTGCCGTGATTGATTTAGGATTCTGCCTGAATCTAAGTGATTACGGATGTACACAGGCATTAAGCAAAGCATATGAGCTTTTAGAATATGAGAGCAACTATACAAAAACCAAACTACCGCAAAACAGTGGTAAAAATGATAAACCTTTACGCAGGTTAGACTGTGCCGTTATTGAGCGTTTTCATCAAATGAATAAGGATTTGAACAGACAAGAGTATGACAGTGTAAGGGGCGTCTTTGTCGAGGGCAATGCTATTTATCCCGGTTCAGGTATTCTTGAAAAAACACATATTCAAATCTGCGTCCGTAATCCAAACTGCATTAAAGGATACTTTGCACCAAAAGAATTTAATGGTGATTTTGTTAGAATTTAATACTGGATGCGTATAGTTTATCTTAACTTCCCCTTTAAGTGTTCATTGTTTTCCTGCACCAATATATTCGATATAAAATCACAATAGCGTACCCTGCATTCTGAATAAGTTACTCTTCCCCTAATTGTTCTTGTACTAATTGTAAAATAAAATCCCCGAAATCCTGTGCCAAAGTTTCAACAACTTCATATTCCGTTCCATTATAAAACGCCATGATAACACAAGGTTCCTTGTCTGAATTAAGAGAAGAATAGTCCAAATATGCCATATTACCATCTTCAAAATCATATATAGGTATCCATTCATTCGGTAAGCGATATTCCTCTCTGTCATTTAGCGCATAAGCGACAGAATTTCCCTCCAATATTCCGGAATCATCATCCGGGTCAATTCCATTGCTTTTACAAAATTTTGATAACTCATACCTATATTTTTCTCCATCTCAAAATCATTATTTTACCACCTATATTTATATTATAACACGCTAAAAAAACACAACAAGATGTTTACACATGAGAAAGATTATGTATAAAACTCCGCTAACGAATCGGCTTCTTTTGTTTCTTCACCGTCGATTACATTATAGTACGCAACTCCGCCATCAGACTTTAATACATAAGGATTTCCCGCGCCATCATCCGCTCATATGGATATATAATCCATTTCTCAAATTTTCCTTTCGTTTATCATACTCTATCATAATAAGCCATTCTGCACAGTTTAACAATTGCTTTCTCTTAAAAAACAGATTATAATTGCAATATTAACCCGAACCAGAAGCAAATCGACTTATGAGGACTTTTACCCATGAATAAAAAAACCCTTTGCATTCTGCTGTGTTTATGCTCACTTTTCACAATCACTGCCGATGCATCAGATTCTCAACTGAATATGAATGAACGAAAATTGGTTCTTCATCAGGAATTTAAATATGAGAATGGAAAACTAAGCTATTCTAAAGAATATGAATATGATTCCCATGGCAGAGTAATAAAGTCCTCCAGTTACTATTCATATGGAGCTGCAAGGCAATATTTTGATTATAAGTATGACGAAAATGATAATATCATAAGTACGCTTCAGTCATCCAATTATGATGAGGACGCATATTGCGAATACCAACATGATTCTCATGGAAATATGCTTCAGTCAACGCTATATTATAATGGCAAAATCTATCAGTGTAATTATGAATATGATACACATGGAAATCTTCTTCTCAAGACAGAAACCGAAAAATCAGAAAGTAACCCTGATATCATCCTGACTAAACAGGAATGCCATACATATACATATGACGAGCAAGGGAATATGACACAGATGACAGAAACAACTGGCTCCTCCCAATGCACATATGAATACGATACACAGGGCAATTTGATTCGAAAAATGCAATGCCGCAGCGCCGGTATCTATCAAGACGACTATGAATACGATTCACTGGGAAACATGATCTTGCAGACTACCTATGACCCTGATAAAAATATTACCAGACAAACTAAATATGAATATGACGGGCAGGACAATCTTGTTCAAGAAACTGCTTATGATTCTGAGGGTGATATGATATATCAAATAAAATACAAATATGACGGGCAGAACAATCTTATTCACCAAATTGATTATGATTCTGAGGGTGATATAACAGAGCAAAGAAAAAGCAAATATGACGAGCAGGGGAGGATAATTGCAGATTATTCAAGCCATCCCTACTACGGATACAACTACAAATACCGCTATGAATATACATGGATTACCATTGAGTAAACAACGGATTCCAGTTAAAAAGAACTTCAGTCCGACTCATATACGGATTGAAGTTCTTTTATCTTTCTTTATTGCTCTAAACCTTTACAACTAATTATTTATTCAGGGAATCAACAAACCTGTCAAATGCGGCCTGTCCTTCCGGAGTTCTTTTATAAACTCCTGCATCTTCTAATACCCGCATAAAGACATTTCCGATTTCCTTATGCAGAATATCCATGATGTTATCTTTGCTCACTTCTTTATAATTCGGTAAAAATTCGTCTACCCAATCCGCATGTTTTTCTAATACTTCATCCTTACGGATATCCGCTCCGGCAAGAATTGCTTCCGCTAACTTCTCCATCTCGTCTTTTAAACGTGCCGGCAATACGGCAAGACCCATAACCTCAATCAGACCGATGTTTTCTTTTTTGATATGATGCAGTTCTGCATGAGGATGGTATACGCCAAGCGGATGCTCCTCTGTTGTAATGTTATTACGAAGAACCAGATCCAGTTCAAATTTATCACCGCGTTTTCTGGCAATCGGGGTAATCGTATTGTGTGGTTCGCCGTCTGTCTCTGCAAATACAAACGCCGCTTCGTCGGTATAACCTCTCCACGCATCCAGAATCACATCTGCAAGCGCAATCAATCTATCGGTATTATCTGCTGAAATACGAATAACGGACATCGGCCAGTTGACAATTCCTGCCTCCACATCCTCAAATCCTTTTACTGTAAACGTTCTTTCCACATTTGCCCTTGCCATCGCAAACTCATAATGTCCGCCCTGGAAATGGTCGTGGCTTAAAATAGATCCGCCGACAATCGGCAAATCGGCATTGGAACCGACAAAATAATGTGGAAACTGCTTTACGAAATCAAACAGTTTGCAAAACGTATCATGCTCAATTTTCATCGGGATATGTTTGGAATTGAACACAATACAATGCTCATTGTAATATACATAAGGAGAATACTGGAATCCCCATTTGCTTCCGTGAATGGTAACCGGAATCACTCTGTGATTCTGTCTTGCCGGATGATTAACTCTTCCCGCATAGCCCTCATTCTCGATGCAAAGAAGACATTTCGGATAACCGCTCTGTTTTGCGGTTTTCGCCGCCGCAATCGCTTTCGGGTCTTTTTCCGGTTTGGATAAATTAATCGTAATATCCAAATCTCCGTATTTCGTTTCCGCAATCCACTTCTGGTCTTTCTTAATACGGTATCTTCTGATATAATCCGTATCCTGACTCAATTTGTAGAAATAATCCGTTGCTTCCTGCGGGCTCTGCTCATACTTTTTCTCGAATTTTACAATCACTTCACTCGGTCTTGGAACAAGCATGCTCATAATCTTTGTATCAAACAAATCACGGTATACGATGCTGTTCTCCGTCATGATACCATGCTCATACGCATAATCCATCATTTCGGAAAGCACGGTTTCCAGTTCGTCCGTCTCCATGGTGACATCCGTGTCACTTTCCTCCAACTCGTCCAACTGAAATAATTCCAGTAATCTGTTCGTTGTATAAATCTTATCCGCTTCCTCAATTAATCCGGTCTTCAAACCATATGCTACTAATTTCTTTATATTTGTCTGAATCATAAAAATAACCTACCTTTCTCTCAATCTGCGAAAAACTTATTTTTCACATTTTGCTCGGTCCGTCTCCGATTTCCACCACATAGAAATCAGCTTCTTTTCCGACTCTGTCACGATATGCTGCTCCGACTTTTTCTTTAAATTCTTCTACCGCTTCGTCTTTCACGATGCTGACCGTACAGCCGCCAAATCCGCCGCCTGTTATACGGGAACCGATAACGCCAAGCACTTTCCATGCCTCTTCTACCAGTACGTCTATTTCATCACAGGAAACCTGATAATCATCCCGGAGCGACACATGGGAAGCATTCATCAGTTCACCGAAAAGCTTAATATCATTCTTCTTTAATGCCTCAACGGCACGGATTGTTCTCTGGTTTTCATAAACAGCATGTTTTGCTCTGCGTACCCTGACTTCATCTTTTATCGCCGTTTTATACTGCTCAAACTGTTCTTCCGATAAATCACCGAGTCCATTGATCTCAATAACGGTCTGCAATTCCTCCAGAGCCTTTTCACACTCGCTTCTTCTGACATTATACTCGGAATCAACTAACTGATGTTTTACCTTACTGTTTGTTACAATGATTTTCGCTCCGTCCAGAACAAGCGGCGCATACTCATAAGACAAATCCGCCGTATCTAAGAAAATAGCGTTGTCTTTTTTACCCATTGCAGAAGCAAACTGATCCATAATACCGCAGTTCATGCCGTTAAAATTATTTTCGGAATACTGTCCAATCAGCGCCAAATCTACGTTAGTTACATCAAATCCAAATAAATCCCTTAAAAGATAGCCTGTCAAAACTTCCAAAGATGCGGAAGAAGAAAGACCGGAACCGTTCGGAATATTGCCGTTTAATACAATATCCAATCCGCACGGCATTTTAAAACCTCTCTTTTCAAATGCCCACATAACACCCTTCGGATAATTTGTCCAGTCAGCTTCTTTTTCCGGTTTCAAATCAACGATAGTTGATTCTATCACACCAAGCTTTTCAAAATTCATTGAATAAAAGCGAAGCTTGTCATCCTCTCTTTTCCTTGCTGCCGCATATGTTCCAATCGTCAATGCACAGGGAAAAACATGTCCGCCGTTATAATCGGTATGCTCGCCAATCATATTGACACGCCCCGGAGCGAAATAAACATTAACCCCTTTCGTATCCCCAAAAATTTCCTCAAACTTTTTTAAAACCGTTTCTTTCATAACCCCGTCTCCTTTACCCTTGATACTTTCCATCATATATAAAAACGCCCTGAGATAGAATATCCGTTTGTTCTATATATCTGTCAAAATGTTAACTGTTCATCTAACAGCCTCTTTTATTTTACAAGCTGTTAATTTGACTGATAAAATCCTCCACCTGTTTTAGATGCTCTTTATTTCTTCTGTTTTCTCCTTTTAACATCTCTTTACGATATGCGGTGGGGGACATTTTTTTCATCTGACGGAATGCTTTTGTGAAAATCATCGGATCGCTGTAGCCGCAGGAAAAGGCAATACTTTCAATCGGCAGAGACGTCAACTGTAATAGTTCCGTTGCTTTTGTAATACGGAATGTTGTCAGAAACTGCTGCGGCGACATTCCTATCCATTTCTGAAAAAGCGTATAAAGATAGCTTCTGTTAATACAAACATAATCCGCCACATCTGTCACTTTGATTGCATTACAATAATTGCTTTGGATAAATGTAACTGCTTTTTTTACATAAATATTTGACCTGTCTACCTCGGTCTTTTCCGTAACTGCCGCACTTTCTGCAATAACAGATAAGAAAATGCCAAGCTGCCCATTCCTTCGCAAATCATTCGACATGCCAAACGTATTATGCTCCATCATGTCCTTTACAATTCGATATAACTCTTCCGAACGTTCCGATTTAAAAACGGGCTGTTTCACCGATAAACCCATATTGCTGACATATTCCGCCGCCTGCATACCGCTGAAACCTACCCACACATAAGTCCAAGGTTCTTCTTCGTCCGCCTGATAAAAAGCCAGTTCATCCGGAGTAATCAAAAAACCGTATCCCTCTTCTAACGGGTATTCTTTTCCGCCAATCGTAAATTTCCCTTTTCCGCTTAAAATATAATGAATCAAATAATGCGGCTTTAAGGCAGGACCAAAACTATGTAACGGTTCTGTTTTTGACAAACCGCAGCAGTTCACATACAGGCTGCCGTTTTGTTCTCCGGCAAATTCCAGTTTATATGCTTTTTCCATGGTGGTATCCTCCAAGGTAACTTTAGCCGTCAGGCTTGAGTAACTCTAGACTTTAGTCTTGAGTTTATTATATGAATTTCTTTCTTTTTTTTCAATTATGTTTGTAACCTTTCAGGGTGGGAAAACATCTAATTTCTGTAAACAAATTCATATGAAAACAGACCGCGGGTTTACATGTGCTTTATAATAGAAGCATAGAACGGAGGAAGTAATGACAAAAGAACAATTCAGCGCCAAGATACTGGCAATGGAAAGAAGCCTGTACCACGTTGCAAAATCTCTTTTGAGAAACGACGAGGACTGTGCGGACGCCATACAAAATGCCATTCTGAAGGCATATGGAAAATTACATACTTTAAAAAACGAGGAATATTTTAAAACTTGGGTAATACGCATTGTCATCAATGAGTCGTACGCCATTTTACGGGCTAACAAACGACTGGTTTCCTATGAAGAATACATGAGCGATGAACAAGCTGTGGAAGAAGAATACTCTCCGGTTTTTGAGGAAATCACCAAAATGAAAGAAAAGTACCGGATTCCCTTTGTTCTGCATTATGTAGAGGGATATACAACTGCGGAAATTGCCAAAATGCTCTCCCTCTCCGAAGGCGCTGTGAAAACACAGCTTTTTCGGGCAAGGAACCAGTTAAAAGCGCAGCTGAAAGGAGTGGATGGTTATGAAAGAATGGAACTTTGAACAGGAATTTCCCCAAGTACCGACATGTGTGCACCAGACAGTTTTAGAAACACTTGAAAACTTAAACGAAAAAGGAAAAGTGAAACATATTAAAAAAACCAAATGGTTAATTCTGGCGGCCGCATTAACGGCGACCTTTGGATTAACCGTTGCTGCCGCAGAACTTATTGTCTGGCATCCCAAAGCGGCGGAAACTTTTGGCGAACCAGTTAAGGAAGTACAAGATACGCTGACTATGGAGGGTATTGCAAAAGAACAGAAAATCTCTGTCAGTGATAATGGGATTACCGTTACCGCTGTACAAACTATGAATGATGAAAATGTTTTTTATGCACTGCTCTTAGTAACAGCAGAAAGTGAGATTATTGACGGCAGCGGTTATTTCGGCAATCCCGTTCCGGAAATTATCACCAAAAATCCGAATGCATTCTGCAATGTCGGTATGGGCTTTACAGATACGCCGATAGCGGAACCGTCAACTCAGGGTTATTATGAAGTTTATGCTTTGAAAAACATAGGTGAGGAATGGCGGGAAGAAAGCGTTACTATTTCCCTGGAAAATTATTCCTATGATGTTTTTAATAAACCAAAGGAGGAACTAACTGATTTTACGGATTGTATCAGTGAACTGATAGAGGGAAAATGGGAACTGACGCTGCCTTTAGGAACAATGCAGACCGACAACACAATCAAAATAACGGAACCCGTACAGGTAATCATGCAGGGCGTACCGGTAACAATTGAGGAATTGACGTTGACACCTCTGGCTATTAAAATCACTTACTCTTTAGCGGATGTGGAAAAGCTGCATCAGGAAGTTTATTCTTCCGAAGAAGACGTATCTTTGCAGGAATTATTCCTATCCGGCTTCGTAGATAAAAACGGAAAAGAAACAGAATGCGGCTTTACCGGATCAAGCGGCAGACGTACACCGGACGGAAAAGACATTTTACTCATGGGTCTTGGGCAGGCAGTAGACGTACATGAAATACAGGCAATTTTGCTTGGAAATGAAAAAGTACGCGTCGAATTAAAATAGGGACGGGAGCTTATTGCTCCCGTCCCTTAAATGTTATTCTGCATAAATATGTTTTCCAAATTCATAAGCTTTTTGCAAATGAATCGTCTTATCTATCTGCGGCTTGCCATTGGTATCCCCACATCCGCCTGCAAGCACCATTCCTCTGTCATTAAAACCGATATAATTAACCAATGTAAACTGATAATAAGAAACTGCCTGCTCAAATGTCCAAAAGAAATCATCGGCTGAAGTCATAAGCAGAGCACAATCCTTAATCGGGTATTTTTCATATCTGCCTAACGGCGGATTCTCGTCTTCTTCCGCTATACAATAAAACCTTTCAATAAAAGCCTTTATCCGGGAAGATATTGTCCAAAAATAAAGCGGAGATGCAAACACAATACAATCCGCAGCTTTTATCTTGGGTACGATATCGTTAAACGCATCTTTCTGAACACATGGTTTCCCGTAACGGCAGGCATTACATCCAAGGCAGCCCTTGACTTCATTATTTACGAGCGAAATAACCTCAACCGAATGTCCGCTTTCTTCTGCTCCCTTTACAAAATGACTGACAAGCTGAGCCGTATTTCCTTTCGCTCTGCCGCCGCCTTGTATCACAAGAATTTTTTTCATCTCTATGTCCTCCAGAATTGTGCAATATCATATAATATTTATTCTTGATAAATAATATACAAAAAATTATAACACAAAGATATGCAACTTGCCCCCTCTTTTTGCATGTTGTCTTTAGTGGGATTTACAAACAAGCTGTTATTATGTAAGATAGCCACAAGAAAACTGCAAGGGAAGTGACGAATACGGATTGAAAATAAAAATAAAGAATGTTTTATCAAAACAGGAAGAGCAAATAGTTATTGAATGTGTGGAAATGACACCCGAATTGGAAGATATCAAAAACTATTGTCTGGCAAAAGGAACTTTTTTGACAGGATATATAAATGCAACCTCGCAGCAGCAAATCTGTATAAAGGATATTTTATATGTAGAAGCGATTGACGAAAAGGTATTCGCATACACAAAAGAAAACGTATTTGAAATCAAACAGCGCCTTTATGAGTTAGAAACAGAACTGGCGCCTTATAAATTTATACGATGCTCAAAATCTTTCTTAATATGTCTGTTAAAGGTAGAATCCATTCGTCCTGCCTTGAATGGGCGCTATCTAGCCTGTATGGACAATGGAGAAGAAGTGATTATATCACGTAAGTATGCAAAGCATGTCAGAAAAACTATTATGGAGGAATTGTGATGGAATTAAGAAGTATTCTGAAAAAAAGTATGATGGATTTTCTTATGATACAAGCAGGAATTACTTTAGCAATCGGTGTTATCGGTTGTATCAAAACACCGGCATTAGGAGTAACCCACTATAGTTTCTTTATGCCTTTTGTGTATGCTTTTTTCTGCGTAATACCTTCGTTTGTTATTTATTCAACAAAAGAATTAAGCATCAAACAAATGCTGATTCGAAAAGCTATTCAATTTTTGCTGATAGAATTAATTGTAATGTTGGTTTCTTATATAATAGGAACATTAAATAATACTTTTATATGTATAGCAATCTTATTGGCTGTCATTGTAGTTTATATAGTCGTAAACGTCCTTGAATATCTTTTTTGTAAGTCAGCGGCAGATGCAATGACAAAGAAAATACAACATATCAAGGAGAAGGAACAAGATGAACAATACCATGAATGAGAATAAAGTACAAATCAAAATATACCTGTTTTTGGTATTAGGTGTCTGCTTTTTTCTTGGTGTAGCAGCATATTTTACACAAGCTTCTAATGAGAGTATTGCGTATCAGATTTTACACAAAGGATTTACGGCATTTCCTGTTATGTCTGCTGTTATAACAAGACGAATTACGAAAGACGAAACAAAATGGAGATGCTCCATAAAGGTTTTGAAAAATCCGACTCTATGGATTTTTTGTGCATTTGTTCCCAGTATTTTAATTGTAATCGGAGCTGTGTTGTATTTTATAATATTTCCTGAGCAATATAGCGGCATTTTTGATATTAGCAACTTAATGGGAATGGATTACAACATACCTATTAATAACCCATTCCAATTTGCCATAGTGTGTGCGTTAGTTGCGGCATTGTGTATTCCCATTCAGTTATTGGAACTTGGAGAAGAAATTGGCTGGCGGGAATATCTGCTTCCAAAACAGATTGAAATATACGGCATGAGAAAGGGAGTGCTGTTAAATGGTTTTTATTGGGGACTCGCTCATTTGCCGTTGATTTTCTTTGGATTTAACTATAACCCGGAAAATGCAGGGGCACCGTGGAGTAACATGTTTATGATGATAGTGGTATGTATGACACTGGGTATCATTTGCGCCTATGCTATGATAATAAGCAACAATGTCATGTACTGCGCCATTATACATGGAGCAGTTAATGTAATAGGCGAGATTCCGGTATTCATTTCAGTGTCACATAAAAGCGGGCTGTTAGGTCCCAACCCTACAGGGATAATTGGTTTATCCGGACTGTTTGTATGCGCAATTATTTTGTTCATGCGATTGCCAAAGTTAGGTTATTTTGTCCAATAATCATGCGTTGCAAATAATCCCCATTTTTCATATCCAATGGTTTGCAACTCATTAAGGTGCGAATAATCATTCAATCGAATCAATTGATATATATGGCTTTCTTTTTCCAGAATAAGTTCTGTCAACGCAGTATTCTCCATCCAATTTAAAAAATTTATATCTTCATCCGGACGTTTTAAAAGAAAGTTTGTCAATATTCTTAATGTAATGCCATGGGAAACGATGATTATGTTTTTATCATCTGCTTCTTTTTCTAAATACTTTTCTGCAAACATTTTACATCGATTCTTTACATCTTGATAAGATTCCCCACAGGGTGCCTGAAGCAGTGACAGTTTTTTATCCAAATCTACTTCCGGATATTTCTGCCGACGTTCTTCCCAGGTCATTCCTTCAAGCAATCCTAAATCCATTTCTTTTAAGAAATCAGTTTCTATAATCTCAGCATTTTCCTGCCCAATGCAGCGCAGAATCTCTATGAGCGTCTGTCTGGCTCTGGCAAGCGAACTACAGTAGGCTGATATCGGCTCTTTTTTCAATTCTGAACAAATTTTTTGTCCGATGCGTTGTGATTGAGCTATCCCTTTTTCTGTTAGTCCAAAATCTGTTGTGGATATTATTTTCCCTTTTATATTTCCATAACTCTCTGCATGACGTATTAAGTAAAGTTTCAATTCTTACCTCCGTCCAATAATACAAAATCGCATTTTATCAGAACAATTATAATCTATCTGCTGTCGCTGTGTAAATATTCTATATTTGTATGCTTCTGAAAAATGCTAGAAAGCGTTTATTGGATTTTTCCAACAAACGCTTTCCTATTTTAATCTTACGCTAATTTCAACTTACTATTTTATAACACTCGTTGTCCATGTTACTGTGCTATCCTCTACATTCTCAGTCTCAATATCCACTACCTCTCCAATTAGGCCACCCAGTGCAGATTCTGTTACTTTTCGTGAAGTATCCGTAATAAGTCCTAAAAACTTCTGGTCATAGCGTGAAAAAGACATATTAACAATTTCTCCGCCCTTACCAATGACATACACTGCAATCGTAGGATCATTTCCGAAATATCCCTGACAATTATACTCTACCCTGTCTACCGGACTATCTATCAGCTTACATTCCTCCGTTTTCTTTTTTGCAAGTTCCGCATATATACCATAATCTTTTTCCAGAGCTGTATCAAGCCCAAGCGGTACGCTTACATCTAACTGTCTGCCATAGCAGATATTAAAAAGTTCCCCTGTCACGGCATCCACCATATATGTCCATCTTGTACTCTCAGGCGTCTGCTCTTTCTGAAACAGAACATCACCTGCCCAAAAAGCACGGGGAAATGTTTCGGTTCCCGGAGAATAGCTCATGTATATATAAGCGCCTTCTAAATCCAACCCGAAAATATTCCTCAAATACTGCGCTCCTGCTTCGGCTGCCTCTTCCATCGTTAAATCCACATCCGTAGGTGTTCCGGTATTCAGACTATCCATGCTCACTGCATAGTTTACTTTTCTGCTGATTTCTCCTTCTATTTCAGATTTTGGCATTACCATTTCCGGATTGCTCGAAACCTGATAGGTGGTCGGCACTGTATCCACCCTTCCGTCGTTCGCAGCCAGAGTCACTTCCGCCGCTGCATTAAAAAGGAGAGTTCCTGCACTAATAATGGCAAATGTTGCTGCTGTCAATTTTAAAATGTTTTTTTGTTTCATAGTGAAACTCCTTTCCTGTTTTGATAGATACACTATAAAACCTTTCTGTATCAAAAAAATATCAGAGTTATTATGGACTTGTAAAAAATCAAGCGCCCACGCTCTCGCAATTTTTTTCATGGAACAGGAAAAGACAGCCTTACTGTCGTTCCTGCTCCCAGTTCAGAAACAAATGACATATCTGCATGATGAATCTGTATAATCTTCTCACAGATAGCAAGCCCAAGTCCTGCTCCGCCAGCGGCGCGGCTGCGCGCCTTATCAACACGATAAAAAGCCTCTTTTATATGGGATACCTGCTCCGTCTCCATGCCAATCCCATGATCCTCCACTTCCA
>CAZKOR010000044.1:0-21659 GCA_964554405.1 uncultured Bacteroides sp.
ATGTAACAATTGACACATCCTTAAGCAGCCAGTTTGCCAGCGCTTTACTTATGGCTGGATGCCTGCTGCCGGAAGGTCTTACTCTATCCATGACTGGAAGCAGAACGTCAGGTTCCTATATACGGATGACACTTTCCATGATGGAGCAGTTCGGTGTAAGTTTTTCAGAAAAAATGAATGATAACGGAGAGAAAACATATATCATTCCGGGAAAGCTGGAATTTGGAGTGCCCAGGTTCCTGATTGAACCGGATTTGTCCGGTGCGGCTTATTTTTATAGTCTGGCGCCGCTGTTTGGCATCGATGTACTTGTCAGAAATGTACATCCTAACTCTTTACAGGGTGATATAAAATATGTGGAGCTTCTATCGAAGCTGGGAGGCTGCCTTCAGGATACGGAGGAAGGATTGTGGCTAAAGGGCAGCGGTATTACCCATTTTGCCGGCCAAACCGTAGATATGAAGGATTATTCCGATCAGAGCATGACATTTGCTGCAGTATCCGTTTTTGCCGATACGGTAACGGAAATAGTAAATATCGGTCATATCCGTTTTCAGGAGACAGACCGGATGTCGGCTATTATGAATGAACTTTCACGCATGGGGATACGATGCGAAGAAGTACCGGAGAAAGAAGGCATACGAATCTATCCCGGCAAACCAGGCCCTGCGCTGATCCATACATATGAGGACCACCGAATGGCAATGGCATTTACACTGGCAGGCATGAAATGCGATGGAATTGATATCGACAATCCGGGATGCTGCGCCAAAACTTTTGAGAACTATTTTGAATTAATAGACAGCCTGTACTAATAAGCATAAGGAGCACAAATATATTCGATTTTTACAATATCAGAGCGTGTAGAGTTGTAAGTCTGCACGCTCTGTTTTTAACTTATAAAAAATTTTTTAGCTTAAAAATTTACTTGACATTTTTGTATGACAAAAATAAAGTGATACAAAGGGATAAATGATTGAGAGGAAACGGAAACTATGGCAAAGACAGTGAAATTAGCGGATATCGCGGAGAAAGTAGGAGTAAGCACCGTAACAGTATCGAAAGCGCTGGCTGGACAAAAAGGGGTCAGTGAAGAAATGCGGGAGAAAATTAAGCAGATGGCGGATGAGATGGGTTATGTACAGCCGTCTAAGCCCAGAAAGTCGGGAGCGCGTAAAAGCTATCATATTGGGGTATTGATTGAGGAGAGCTATCTGGATAAATACGATTCGTTCTATTGGCAGATGTATCAGCAGATTACGGCAAAAGCTATGGCATGGGGATGTTTTACGCTGATGGAGACAGTAGAAAGACAGAAAGAGAATGCTCTCGAAATGCCCAAACTGCTTAAGGAGCAGAAAGTCGATGGTGTGATTGTGCTTGGCAAGATGACCAGATTATTTCTGGAGATGCTTAAGAAAAGCGCATCCATTCCCATAGTGTATATGGATTTTACGGATGAAGTGCAGGATGTTGACGCTGTTGTATCAGATGGATTCTACGGTACATATCAGTTGACGAATTATCTTTTCAGCATGGGGCATAAGAAAATCGCGTATGTGGGTACTCTGCTTGCCACCAGCTCTATTGCTGACCGCTATCTGGGGTATGTGAAAGCAATGTTAGAGCGTGGTATCGAACTGAGAGACGACTGGCACATTGATGACAGGGATATACGAAGCGGATATATTGATGAGATAAATCTTTTATCCATTCCGAAAGATATGCCGACGGCGTTTGTGTGTAACTGCGATTTGACAGCAGGAATGTTGATTAATAAACTTCAAAAGAACGGCTACCGTGTGCCGGAGGACGTGTCAGTGGTAGGATTTGATAACTATATCTATCCGGGGGTTTGCGACATAGGAATTACCACTTATGAGGTGGATATGGGAGAGATGGCGAAGAGAACGGTCGGCGTACTGCTTAATAAATTGCAGAATCAGGCGGCTGTGCCGAGCACGCATGTTGTAGAGGGACACATGGTGATTAAAGACAGTGTACGCCGTATATAGACAGTGATTTGGTAATAATAGACAAAAAATGATGAACCAAATAGTTATAATCTGACAAAACGGCAAGAAGTTAAGTAAATAGGTTGAAGTTAAGATAAAATTAGCTTATAATTAAGTAAGTAAAAAACTTAAACAAATGGTTAATTAAATGATTAATTTAATTAAACAAGTATATGTGGTTTACAGGGGAAATGCACATGAAGAATGGAAGGGCTATGGCGGGTGTCGCCGCCGCCTTGATGGTATGTAATATGACAGGATGCGGGACGGCAGAGGATTCGGACAGTCAGATTGCTGAAGAAGATTTTATGCCTGAGATAGTAGGAACATATGAGGCTGAAGACGCCGAATTAAGTGGAAACGTACACATGGAGAACGGTACTTCCGGCTACAGTGGCGAGGGATATGCGACTGGGTTTGAGGAGGATACGGACATGTGTGTTTTTCATGTTGAGATATCCGAAACGGGATTCTATGACTTGAATTTTTACAGTGCATGCAGTGATTATAAAGAAAATTACGTGAGTGTGGACGGAGAGTCCATGGGTACGGTTGTGACGGAAACGAAAGAATTCAGCGCTTCCACGTTATCGAGAGTATATATGGAAGCCGGACAGCATGATGTTTCGGTTGCTAAATACTGGGGGTGGATTAGTTTGGATAAACTGGATATTGTAACTGCGGCGCCTATCGACCCGGCAATCTATCAGGTGTCGGCTAAGCTGTGTAACGAAAATGCCACGGAGGAGACGAAACGTCTCATGAGTTATTTGTGCGACAATTACGGTACGAAGATATTGTCCGGGCAGTATTGTGATACCGGCGCGTTTGGTAAAGAGTTTCAGGTAATCAAGAAGGCTACGGGTAAGACTCCCGCAGTGCTGGGACTGGATTTTATAGAATATACGCCCTCGAGGGTGGAGAACGGCAGTGTAGGCAAGGCAACGGATTACGCGATTCAGTATTGGGAGAATGGAGGAATCGTTACGTTCTGCTGGCATTGGAATGCGCCGTCGAAGTATTTGACGGGACAGTGGTACAGCGGATTTTATAAAGAGCATACAAATATCGATTTGGCGAAGATTATGAACGGAGAAGATGAAGAAGGATATGAACTGCTGATGCAGGATATCGATGCCATTGCCGCGCAGCTGCAGATTTTACAGGATAATGGAGTGCCCGTGTTATGGAGACCACTTCACGAAGCTGCCGGCGGCTGGTTCTGGTGGGGAGATGCCGGTGCGGATGCCTGCAAGAAATTGTACATATGCCTATATGAGAAGCTGACCAATGAATATGGATTAAACAATCTGATATGGGTATGGAACGGACAGGATGCAGACTGGTATCCGGGAGATGAATACGTGGACATTATCGGTGAAGATATTTATCCGGGAGAGCATGTGTACACTTCACAGATTAATAAATATATGGAAGCAGTAAATTATACGAATCCTCCTAAAATGGTAGTGCTTTCGGAGAACGGGTGCGTGCCTGACCCCGAACTTGCGATTCGGGACGGCGCTATGTGGGGATTCTGGTGTACATGGAGTTCTGAGTTTGTGGCGAAGAATACGGCTATCTTTTCCTACAGTGAGCAGTACACGGAGAAAGATGCCCTCATACGGTTTTATGAGAATGAAGCAGTCATTACATTGGATGATATTCCTGATTTAAGCACCTACCCAATTAGGGAAGAGTAAGCGGAAAGGATAAAACGTGCTTCAGAGATTTTTTGATTATGATGGGAAACCGATGAGTTTATTGAATAAAACAGGAGAGATTATTCTGGTCAATATCGTATTTCTGCTGTGCTGCATTCCGGTCATTACCATAAGTTCTGCTTTGACATCGTTTTATTATGCAACGATGAAGAGTATAAGACGCGAGCGGGGCGGACCGGTGAAAGAATTTTTTCATTCCATGAAAAGAACGCTCGGCAAGGGAATTCTGCTTACTGTTGGTATATTGCTATGGCTCGCGTTACTATGCTATGGCAGATGGATGGCACATGCGGACGCGGCGGATACAGTTACATTTTCGGAAGTTTTGTATGATGCGGCAATAGTGGTGAGCGGTTGCATATTGATTTACCTGTTTCCGGTTTTTTCCAGATTTGAGATGAGAGTGACAAAGATGATTCAATTGTCTTTTGTCATGAGTATCCGATTCTTTCCGGTCACAGTGATTGTGGCGGCGGGAAGCGTGCTGATTGGATGGCTGCTTGTATTTAAACTGCCGGTTGCATGTATTCTGGTGGTTCCCGGTATCTGGTGTTATCTGGTGACTTTTCTGATGGAAAAGGCGCTTCTCCATTATATGCCGGAGGCGAAGCCGGGCGAGGAACAGTGGTATGACCGCGAAACAAAAACAGATACGGAAGCGTAAAACGCGAATAAAGAATAGAATTGTAAATAGCATACAAACAGGGTATGCAGGAAAGAGGTAGAAGATGAGACACACTGACAGGGGAAAAAGAGTGACGGCGGTTGTTCTGACGGCAGCAATGACATTGATGACATTTTGCTCTTCGGGGATTTCATCTCATGCACAGACAAATCTGAGTATGGATGATTATGATGACATCATAAGCTCTTATTCAATCGATGATTCGATTTCGGATTACAGGGATTATGTAGCACAGTTTGATGCAATATATCCGGATTCCGAGATTAGAGTGGGCGCGGAGGCGTGTGTGCGTTATGATGAGAGCGATGCAGCGGCAGAACCTGTGATTTACACGGACTATGAGGGGATGAGCGGAGACAGCATCTATACAAGCGAGGATTCCTTGGTAGAGTTTGTAGTGAATGTAAAAGAAGAGGGGTTCTATAATCTGTCCTTGGAATATTTCCCGATAGCAGGTAAAAACTCTGATATCGAGCGAAGCATTTTTATAGATGGGGAGCTGCCTTACAGTGAAATGGCGCTCGTCGATTACTATCGTATCTGGAAATTTGATGTACAGACTTCAGAGCAGACTGTGAACGGTTCCGTGCAGTATCTTTGGGAAAAAGATAATCAGGGCAATGACAACAAACCGGGTATGGTAGAGGCGCCGGAGTGGGTCACAAGTTATACCTATGACAGTGAAGGTCATATCACTTCTCCGTTGTCTGTGTATTTGACGAAAGGTGAGCATACGATTTCCCTGCTTTCTTTAAAAGAACCCATGATTATCCATCAGCTGATTCTGGATAAAGCAGAACAGGTCGGAACTTATGCGGAAGTCAAGGCGGCATGGGATGCGGCAGGCGCGAAAGCGACAAGCGGAAAGAATATTCGTATCGAGGGTGAGAATGCGTCCAGGACTTCTTCCCAGATGTTATATCCGATACAGGATCAGTCTTCTCCGGCAGTATATCCGTCCAGTGCGAAAGAACTGCTCAATAATACTATCGGCGGCAATTCATGGCGGTTGGTAGGACAGTGGATTGAATGGGAGTTTGATGTGGAAGAGTCAGGATATTATAATATTTCCCTCTATGACTGCCAGAACTTTGTGAGAGGTATCTATGTATCCAGAAGAATTTCCATAGATGATGTCGTACCTTTCAAAGAGATGGAGGCTTACGGTTTTGAATATGCGCAGAGCTGGCGTGAGGATGTATTGTCTGACGATGAGGGAACGCCTTATTCTTTCTATCTGGAAAAAGGACATCACACCATTCGTATGGAAGCGGTGCTGGGTGATTTCGCAGATATCGTCAGTGAAGTGCAGAACTGCGTACAGCAGCTGAATGCAATCTATCGTGAAGTAATTAAGATTACCGGTGTGGATCCGGATACATACAGAGATTATCAGCTTGAAAGATCTCTGCCTAATCTGGGCAGCGAATTAGTTGCAGTGCGTGATCAGCTGAGTGAAGCTATTAGTGATATGGAAGCATTGGCGGGTAAGAACTCTGATAAGCTGACAGTCCTTTTAACCATGAGGGATCAGTTGAATGACCTCATCGAAGATGAAGAATATTTTGTCAGAGTTATAGGTTCCTATAAGATTAACGTCCGTGCCTGCGGTACATGGGTCAGTACTATTGTGTCACAGCCGCTTGCAGTGGACCGTATCAACATTACTTCATCCGATGTGGATGTAAAATATGAAAATGATTCTTTCTTTAGTAAAGTGGGATATGAGTGTAAAAGATTATTCTATTCTTTCATTATAGATTATAACCAGATTGGTAATGTCATCGAAGCGGGAGATGAAAATACGACACTCACGCTCTGGATTGGTTCCGGACGTGATCAGGCGAACGTTATCAAATCCATGATCGATGAAGATTTCACCAACAATTACGGTATTAACGTCAATGTGCAGCTCGTGGACATGAACACGCTGCTGCGTGCTGAACTGGCAGGCGAGGGACCGGATGTGGCAATTCAGGTTGCGAACACCAACGGTATCGCGGGTCAGGTGCTGAATACAGGTAATGACACACCTGTCAACTACGGAATCCGTAATGCGGTTCTGGATTTAAGTCGATTTGATGATTTGGAGGAAGTGACAAGCAGGTTTGCAGAAGCGGCGATGGTTCCGTTCCAGTTCGACGGCGCGACCTATGCGCTGCCGGAGACGACAACCTTTCCGGTTATGTTCTACCGTAAAGATATTCTGGCTGAACTTGGCATGGAAATACCGGAGACTTGGGATGACGTGAAAGTTGCAATGGCGGTGCTTTCCAAGAATCAGATGGAGTTCGGTATGTTGCCGAGTGAGCAGGTATTTGCAATGTTTTTATATCAGAACGGCGGCGCTTACTATGCAGAGGACGGTTCCAGCTCCGCGTTGGATTCCGATATCGCGATTAATACATTTAAAGAATACTGTGAATATTACACAGATTACAAACTGGACAAAGAGACGAGTGTGGAAGAGCGTTTCCGTACAGGTGAGTGTCCGATTATCATAGCGGATTATACAATTTATAATAACCTGGTTGTTTCCGCACCGGATATTGCAGGACTGTGGAGTTTTGCTCCGGTACCCGGTACGGTGCAGGAGGACGGTACGGTAGACCACAGCACGGGATGTACCGGTCTGGCAAGTATCATTATGGCGGATACAGAGCATCCGGATGAATGTTGGGAGTTTTTGAAATGGTGGAATTCAGCCGACGTACAGACCAGATATGGTCGTGAGATGGAGAGTCTCATGGGTTCCGCAGCGCGTGTGCCGACAGCCAACTTAGAGGCGTTCAATAATATGCCATGGCCGGTCAGCGACCATGAAGCGCTTCGGGATGCATTCGAGTGGGTCAAAGGTATTCCTCAGGTTCCGGGTGGTTACTATTCATGGCGTAACATCAACAACGCTTTCTATACGGTAACTACCGAGACGGATACTGCTTCTCCGAGAGAGGAACTTACGGATAAAGTAATTTATATCAACGCGGAAATTAATTATAAGCGGCAGGAATTAGGCTTGCCGTTAGCCCAGAATTAAGAAAGGAGGAATAAAGATGAATCAGAAGAAATTGAGCTACCAGATTGCGCGCAACAAAGAAATCTATGCCATGATGGCGCCGTACTTCATTTTGTTCTTCCTGTTTACGGTGCTGCCTGTAGTAGTTTCCATTGGATTGAGTTTTACTTACTTTAACATGTTGGAAATGCCGACTTTTATTGGCTGGCAGAACTATATTAAACTGTTTCTTGAAGATGATATTTTCTTGATTTCCTTAAAGAACACATTGATTTTTGCAGTGATTACAGGACCAATCAGTTATATCCTGTGTCTGCTGTTTGCATGGATCATCAATGAGTTTCACGGTAAGGTTCGTTCTTTCCTGACATTGATTTTCTATGCACCGAGTATCTGCGGTAACGCATATATGGTATGGAATCTGATTTTGACAGGAGACCGTTACGGTTATCTGAATGGTATTCTGATTAAACTCGGTATTCTGGATAATCCGATTTTGTGGATGAAGACAGAAAAATGGATTCTGCCGATTTTGATTGTGGTACAGCTGTGGCTGTCCCTTGGTACCGGTTTCCTTTCTTTCATCGCAGGTCTTCAGACAGTGGATAAGAGCCTGTATGAAGCGGCGGCTTTGGATGGTGTCAAGAACCGTTGGCAGGAATTGTGGTATGTCACACTGCCGTCTATGAAACCTCAGTTGATGTTCGGTGCCGTAATGCAGATTACACAGTCTTTTGCAGTGGCGGATATTTCGATTCAGCTGGCAGGAAATCCCTCCGTAAACTACGCCGGAGCAACCGTTGTAACACACTTGTTAGACTACGGTTCTACCAGATTCGATATGGGTTATGCATCGGCGATTGCGACAGTATTATTCCTCCTCATGGTAGGTACGAATAAGCTGGTACAGAAATTATTAAGGAGGGTTGGCGACTAATGGCAAAGAATAAAGAAAAACAGACAACAGCTTCTCGCAAACTCTTCAAGCGAAAGCCAAAAGAAAAGAAATTGAACCGTTCCATGGCGGGAAACAGCATTTTGTTCTTTATCATGTTTATCTGCGGTATTTTTATGGCACTGCCGCTTGTCATGATTATCAACAATGCCTTGAAACCGCTTGACGAAATCTATCAGTTTCCGCCGAAGATTTTTGTACGCAACCCAACGCTTGAGAATTTCTCGGATTTGTTTGTACTCATGAACAATTCGTGGGTTCCTTTTTCCAGATATATATTTAATACAATTATCATAACAGGCGGCGGTATGGTAGGGCATGTAATATTTGCCAGCCTTGCTGCGTACCCGCTTGCAAAACATAAATTTCCGGGAAAAGATATTCTGTTCAACATGGTAGTGTTGTCTATGATGTTCTCATGGACGGTAACACAGATTCCGCAGTACCTGATTATAAGCTGGCTGCATATCAACAATACATATGCGGCGCTGGTTCTTCCGGCATTCTCATTTGGTATGGGTCTGTACCTGATGAAACAGTTTATGGAGCAGCTGCCGGATTCGTTGATGGAATCGGCGAGACTGGACGGCGCATCGGAGTGGAGGATATTCTGGACGATTGTTATGCCTAATGTAAAGCCGGCATGGCTGACATTGGCGATTTTCCAGTTCCAGCAGATGTGGGGCAACACGGGAAGCCTATTTTTGCGAAACGAGGAACTGAAACCGCTGCAGTATTCTTTGCAGCAGATTACAGCGGGTGGTACGGCGAGAGCCGGTGCGGCGGCGGCCGTAACATTTATCATCGCGGCAGTACCGATTATATTCTTCCTGATTTGTCAGAACAATGTCATTGAGACGATGACCACATCAGGTATGAAAGATTAAGAAGGAGGGGCAGCATGAAGAAAAAAGATATCATAAAAAAATTAGCCGCCTCTCTGTTTGCAGCGGCGGTGCTGGTGACTACGGCGGGAGGAACAGTCGCTTATGCGGAAGAACTTCCCTATGATACTTATAATTATACATATTGGGAAGATATTGCTTTAACCCCGGCGGCGTATGTGCCTACCGGAACGGTTACGGGATTAAGTGTGGGAACAACAAACTTCTCCGAGCCGCAGGATTTGTGTGTAGCGCCGGATGGTCTGGTGTATGTGGCGGATACGAAGAATAACCGTATCGTAGTATTAAATGAAACCATGACGGAGACTGTGAGGGTGATAGACAGCTTTAATAGAGACGGCGGGCAGGATAGTTTCGATGCGCCTACCGGCGTATGCGTTTCCGAGCACATGGAGCTTTATATAGCGGATTCCAATCATAAGAGAGTCGTAGTGCTGACGCCGGAGGGTGAGTTTATCAAGATTGTGGATAATCCGCAGTCGGAGATTCTGGAAGATGATTTTGATTTTATACCGCTTAAGGTGACAGTGGATTATGCGGACCGTGTGTATGTCATTGCCAAGAATGCTTTTGAGGGTATCCTCGTATTCGAGAGCGATGGACAGTTTACAGGATATTTCGGAACAATCGAGGTTAAGATTACACTCTGGGAGAAATTCTGGAAAAGACTTGCCAGCAAAGAGGAACGTTCCAAACAGCAGTTATATATTCCGACCGAGTTTACGGGTATCGACATTGACGATGACGGTTTTGTCTATGCCTCCAATATAGATTCGGACGGCGTGCAGGGTGTGAGACGTTTGAACCCCAAAGGAGAGGATGTTATCCAGAAAGGGGAGAACGAAAACCTCGGCGGAGATTTGATTGTAGGTATGTATGGAACCTATGCCGGTCCTTCTGAATTTACGGATGTAACTTATAGGGGAAAAGGAATCTACTCGCTGCTTGACCGTAAGAGAGGAAGAATATTTACTTACGACAGAGAGGGTAATCTGCTCTATATTTTCGGAGGTCTGGGCAGTCAGGAGGGAACTTTTAACACTCCTATAGCGATTGAAGCCATCGGTGATCAGATTATTGTGTTGGATGCTTACAACAATTCTATTGTGAAATTTGGTGAGACAGAGTATGGCACTCTGATTAACGATGCAGTAGGCTTACGATATGACGGTGATGAGACACAGGCGATTGCCAAGTGGCAGAAAGTGCTTAAGCTGGATGAGAACAATGAACTTGCCAATACCGGTATCGGTAAGGCGTATCTGACAGCAGGGGATAATAAGGCGGCAATGAAATATCTGGAACTGGGTATGAACCGCAAATATTATTCTATTGCATGGAAGAGATATCGTAATGAGATATTGATTGAGAATATCAATATTATCATGACAGTTATAATCATTCTGATTGCACTGAACATTGTCTATAAGAAACTGCTGAAGCAGAGGATTGTTAAGATGCGGCAGGAGAAAGGGCAGAAAGGAGGGCTTGTCTGATGAAAGGATTATTTTCTGGAGAAAAATGGAAATATGCGTTCTACACGGTGAGTCATCCTATGGATGCTTATTATGAAATCAGACACAGGGAGCGCGGCAGCGTTCCGATAGCAGTGGTTCTGGTAATGCTGTTCTCTTTTAGCTTTTCCATCAACCGCATAGCGGCAAGCTTTGTGGTTAATAATGTGTATCCGTTGTCAGTCAATGCACTGACAGAGTTGATTGCAGTACTCTTACTGTATTTGCTTTTCTGTGTGGGCAACTGGTCGATTACCTGTCTGATGGAAGGTGAGGGAAGACTTAAAGATATTGCGATTGCAGTCGGATATGCGATGATACCGATTATCGTGTGTTACAATTTAGCAACCCTTGTCAGCCAGTTTGTGGCAGCGGATGAGGAGGCTTTTTACTGGGTCATTCTGGTAGTGGGTATCGCTTATGGACTCCTGATGATGCTGATGGGTATCATGCAGGTGCATAACTACACGTTAGGAAAGACTCTGGTTACGATTTTTCTGACTTTTATAGCAATGTTTATTATCATCTTTATTGTGCTGTTGTTTGCAGACTTAATCACGCAGGTATACAATTTCTTTTATAGTATATATCAGGAATTGATTTATAGAATGTAGGGGGAGGGCTTAAGATGCGTACGAGTAAAAAAATTGTAATCGCCGCTGTAAGTCTCATCCTTGTGATTGTAGTGGCGTATATGGCAAACTGGCTGATCAGGTATCAGTTTTATAATGAGTATAGAGAAGAAGTATCCTCTTATGAGTATGAAGAGGGGAAACCTTACTCACCAATCAATGAGTCAAGCCCGGATGTGGATGGCATGGAGCTGGCGGTAGAAAATGATACGCTGAAGCTGTATGTGGATACACAGATGGGAAATGTGGCAGTAGTTGATAAGCGGAACGGTCAGATTACATATTCTAATCCGATTGGATTGGAAGAAGACGGTATCGCTAATGAAGTGAATAAGAATTACATGAGATCACAGTTGGTTGTGGATTACTTTAATACTTCCAGAACGGTCGGCACTTTTGATTCGTACAGTTATGCTGCTGAGAAAGGGCAGATTGAAGTGGAAGCAGTTGATAACGGTATCCGTTTTATCTATACGCTGGGTGATTTGTCCAGCGCTACCGGTATCGTTCCACAGTATATCAGCTGGAGTACGTTAAGTGAAGTGTTGTCGGCTTTGTCTGACGAAGATGCGAAGTTTGTTGAGAAAAAGTATATAGAGAGCGACGTGGCGGATGATTATATGGAATTGTTGGAGTCTACCATGAAAGGCGCTTCACAGCTTCGAAAACTCAATAATTATTTTGAAGAAGCGGGATTTACAGAAGAAATGTATATCCGTGAGATGGAGAACTCCGGTGTGGAGGGCGCTGTACCGATTTCTTTCAGCATTCCGTTAGAATACCGTTTGAATGATGATGCTGTGGAAGTTTCCATTCCTATGAGCGGTGTGGAAGAGAACGGCGGCGGAGCTATTTTCAGAATCCAGATGCTTCGGTTTTTCGGGGCAGCGGGAATAGACGAGAACGGATATATGTTAGTGCCTAACGGCTCCGGTTCCCTGATTTATTTTAACAACGGGAAAGCGACAGCGGATGTATATTCCGAATATGTATATGGTATTGACCCGCTTGCAGCGGAATATACGGTTCGTGAGAATACGGAAAACGTAAAGATGGCATTGTACGGTATTTTCCGTGAAAACAGTGCAGTCTTTGCAACGATAGAGAGCGGAGCTTCGCTTGCAAATATCAGCGCAAGTGTTTCCGGTAAAATCAACGAGTACAATAATGTATATGCAACTTTTGTCATGAGAGGCAACGACAGGCTCTCGATGTTCGGTACAACAGGTAATGAGGCGGAAATTCCTATTGTGGAGAAAAATTTCTATGATGCCAATCTGTCGATACGGTATACAATGCTGACGCAGGAGAATGCAAGCTATGCTGGAGCGGCAAACTACTATAGAAACCGTCTTGTGGAAGAGGGCGTTTTAAGTGCTAAGGAGGCGCAGACAGAAGATATCAAGTTCTATTATGATACATTAGGCGGTGTCATGAAGACCGAATATATTCTGGGAGTTCCGTATGACGGGTTGTGTACTATGACAACGTTCGACCAGGCGGCTGATATTTATAATGATTTAAAAGCAAACGGCATAACAAATCAGGTTATGAATTATCAGGGCTGGATGAACCGCGGGTATTACCATGATGTGGTAGATAAAATCAGAGTATCCGGTAAGCTGGGCGGTAAATCCGATTTGGAAAGTTTAAGCGCCACGATGGCGGCGGACGGCAATGACTTTTATGGGGACGTGGCATTCCAGAAAGTCACCTATATCAGCAAAAGATATTCATATAATACTGAAACTTCCAGATATTATGGCGGCGGTTATATCGCATCGTTTGGTTTGGTGAATCCGGCGACCTTGCGGCAGACCTCCGGACTGGGATATGCGGAGAATCACTTCGATTTGATTTCTCCGAAGTTCCTTGTACGGTATGTGGATAAGTTTACAAAGAAGATTGTGAAATATGATATCAACGGTATCTCCCTGCGGGATTTAGGAGATGAGCTGCATTCCGACAAGAAGAGAACAAACGTAATTAACAGAGAAGCATCGCAGGATGTTGTGGAGGCTTCCCTTGCACAGATTGAGGATGTAGGCAAAAAGATCATGTTGAACGATGCCAATGATTATGCGTTTGCTTATGCGGATGATATCATCAATGTACCGTTGACTGATAATGATTATTATATTGTGGATGAAATGGTTCCGTTTTATGAGATGTTGATTCATGGTTATATCGATTATGCGGGCGGAACAATTAACTTAAGCGATACCTATGACAGAACGGATATTGTGTTAAGTCTTGTGGAGACAGGAGCATCACCGCACTTCATGTTCTCGGCTGAGAATTCCAGCGATATCAAGCTGACAGGTTTGAACAGGTTCTATGCAACGACCTATGAGAATTGGAAAAGTGATGCGATTGAAATTTATACGGAAGTAAACAATGCACTTAAGTATGTGCAGAATGCCGCTATAATAAATCATCGTATTTTGGAACAGGATTTGCGGGCAGTGACATACGACAATGGTATCACGATTTATATCAATACGGGAAACAGCGATAAGACGGCGGACGGCATTACCATTCCTGCCAGAAGTTATCAGATAGGAGGGATGTAAGCATGAGCGGTGATAATAAGAAAAAGAAAAAAATGTCCCTCTCCAAAAAACATGGTCTGATGGGTTATCTGTTTATCATGCCGTGGCTGATTGGCTTTATCTGGTTTTATATACGCAGCCTGCTTTTGTCGGTAGAATTTTCTTTCAGTAATCTGACCGTCAATCCCGGCGGCGGTTATTCGTTGGAATTTGTAGGGCTACAAAACTATCTCTATGCATTTAGGGCACATGCTACTTACAAGCAGGTGCTGACAACTTCCATCGGGAATATGTTGATTGACGTACCGCTTATTACATTTTTCAGTCTGTTTATGGCGATGCTGTTGAATCGTAAGTTCAAGGGAAGAACTCTGGTAAGAGCAATTTTTTTCCTGCCTGTTATCCTTAATTCGGGAGCGATTGTGGATGCTATGGCGCTTGCCAGGACTATGATGAGCGGAGGTATCTCCAGTGCCAGTGCGGAGATGGCACAGGCGGCATCGGGAAGCGGTGTCGGCGTTATGTATTATGTTGAGATGTTCGGTTCGCTGGGTATTCCGGAGATTATACTTGAGTATTTGGCAGGTGCGGTCAGCCGGATCAGCGACATCATAAATGCTTCGGGTGTGCAGATTATTATCTTTATTGCGGCACTGCAGTCCATCCCCGGTTCCATGTATGAGGTGGCGAAAATTGAGGGCGCAACGGCATATGAGACTTTCTGGAAAGTAACATTTCCAATGATTATGCCCCATATTATTACAAATGTGGTTTATACAGTTGTGGACAGTTTTGTACAGTCCGATGTGGTAGAGTTAGCATATGATACGGCTTTTACAGAGATGAATTACGGGCTCAGCTCCGTGTTCAGTCTGGTATCCACAGTAATTACCTGTCTGATTCTGGTACTTGTCTGTGGAGCGATACAAAAGCGGACGTTCTACTATAACTAGGAAAGGAGAGAGAAGATGGCTAAAGTTGAAAAGATGAATCAAAACAGAAAATTAGATATAAAAGCCGGATACGCAAGCTTGAAAGCGGATAAACAGTTTGCAAACGATAGAATCCGTTGGATGAATAATCTCAAAAGCTTTGTTCTGGCATTGTTTCAGATTGTCATTATAGTCGGTATCTGTTATGTAATTTTAGGACCGATTATCGGTATTATCAGCAGTTCTTTTTTCTCCGATGCGGATAATTATAATCCGATGGTTTATCTGATTCCGCAGGAGCCTACTTTAGAGCGTTATAAAATAGCGATACAGTATTTAAATTACTGGAGAACGATGTTAGCATCGCTGGTGTATTCCCTTACTCTGATGATTGTGCAGGTTGTAATTTGTTCCATGGTAGGATATGGATTTGCCAGATTTAATTTTCCTTTCAAAAATGTGCTGTTTGCCTGCGTGGTTATTATGATTGTTGTTCCGACGAACACCATCATGCTTCCGCTGTATATGACATTTGCCAAGTTTGATGTGTTTGGTATTATTTCCTTGATAAAAGGAGCGCCTGTTAATCTTTTGTCTACGCCGGTTCCGATGTATATTATGACATTCTTCGGCTGCGGACTCAGATCAGGGCTGTATATTTACATATTTAACCAGTTTTTCCGCGGACTTCCTAAAGAAATCGAGGAAGCTGCCTTTATGGATGGAGCTGGAACATGGTATACTTATTTTCGTATCATGTTAATCAATGCGCTGCCGTCAGTAGTTACCGTAGCGATTTTCTCTATGGTATGGCAGTATAACGACACTTTTTATGCGAAATTGTTTTTGATTAACAACAACATCGTAATCAGTAAGAAGATATCCACGATTGAAGCGTCAATCTCCAATGTGGAAAAGATTCTTGACCCGAATATTCTGGAACTGTTTCTGGATGCGGGTATTGTGCTTATTATGATTCCGATTGTCATTATTTATGTGTTACTTCAGAAACAGTTTATTGAAGGTGTTGAACGAAGCGGTATTGTTGGATAAGGCTCTATAAAAACCTATTCAATATATGTATTTCAAGAATGAAACAAAAGGAGGAAGAAAAAGTTGAAAGCAAAAAAAGTTATGGCATTATCCCTTGCAGCAGCAATGGCATTCAGTTTAGCCGGCTGTGGCGGTAATGCAGAAACAGGTGGCGAAACGGTGGAGACACCGACGCAGAACACAGAACCTGAAGCTCCGGCTGAACCGGTACAGGAAGCTCCGGCTGAAGCGGAAACAGCAGCTACAGGAGAGGTAAGTATTGATTTTGAGGACGGCGTGTTCGGCTTTGCGGGAGTTGATAAGTCCGTCAATTCCGCAGGAGATGATTCAGTGTTATCCGTAGAGGATTATAACGGCTCAAAAGCACTCAAAGTAACTCCTCAGGGCAAGGCAGTATATGTAGGTATTCAGGTGGATGCGCTTCTTGGCAGCAATGCCTCCTCATTAAAGTCGGTCGAGATGACTGTTGGCATTGAAAATCCGGATGGTGAATTTGGTGCTTGTTCTGGTAAAATTTACGCTTTTACAGGTGAAGACAATAAAAGAAGCGATAATCCGTGGTCCGTATATCTGGAGAACGGTAATCCGAAGACCGCAGGCATTGAGATTCCTGACGGATTCGGTGAAGGCAACTATATTGTAGTATCTATGGAGACAGATACAGCGAAAGATAAAGGTGCGACACCGGCTAATCTTTATATTGATAATATTGTATTTAAAGATGCATCCGGTAATGTTCTTGCAGCAGATACTTCTGCTGAGTATGTCGCAGCATCCTCAGGTGCGGACCGCTCCAACCTGTGTGCACTGACAAACGCAGTAGAGTTTGAAGGTTTTGCTGTTTCCGGCGATGGCTGGTCACAGAACGGTGTAGCGATGACAGATGATGTTATTGCAGCATTAGTACCCGGTTCCGTAGTAGAGATTACATATACCAGCGCTTCAGGCGATATCTGGATTGTTATGAATGAAGCAGAGGCAGGCTGGATGAGAGTCGGACAGGGTAATGCGGATGGAAGCGGCTCCGATGCGGCATACATCAATAACACGAAGACAACGGCACAGATTACATTTGAGCAGATTGCAGCTCTTTGCGGCGACGATGTATCTAAGTGGGGAAGCACAATGCAGTGTGAAGCTTCTGATTCCTGGGAAGTATTCAGTGTGAAAGTCGGACAGAAAGCGCCTAACTATGCACTGGCAGATGCAGTAGAATTTGAAGGCTTTACAGCTTCCGGTGACGGCTGGTCACAGGCTGGTGCAGCGATGACAGATGAGATTCTTGCAGCGTTAGTACCCGGTTCCGTAGTAGAAATTACATATTCCAGTGAAAATGGTGATATGTGGATTGTAATGAACGAGGCAGAAGCAGGCTGGATGAGAGTCGGACAGGGCAATGCGGATGGAAGCGGATCTGACAGCGCAGTATTCGACGGCAGCAAGTGTTATATTACATTTGAGCAGATTGCAGCTCTTTGCGGTGATGATGTATCTAAGTGGGGAAGTACAATGCAGTGCGAAGCTACCGGCGCATGGGAAGTATACGGTGTCAGAGTAGGCACGGCAAACGAGTTTAAGATGGTTAAGAATTTAGTAGAGTTTGAAGGCTTTACAGCTTCCGGTGATGGTTGGGCACAAGCTGGTGCGGCAATGACAGATGATGTTATCGTGGCATTAGTACCCGGTTCCGTAGTAGTGATTACATATTCCAGTGAGAATGGTGACCTTTGGGTTGTTATGAACGAGGCAGAAGCAGGCTGGATGAGAGTCGGACAGGGTAATGCAGATGGAAGCGGTTCTGACTGTGCAGCATTCAATGGTACAACATGTCAGGTAACTTACGAGCAGATTGCAGCTCTTTGCGGCGATGATGTATCTAAGTGGGGAAGTACAATGCAGTGCGAAGCTACCGGCGCATGGGAAGTATACAGTGTTGCAGTTGGTACAGCAGCAGAATAAGTGTGCAACAATTGACGTTTTATGATATAATAAACGTAATATCTACCATAGGGAGCCGGACGGCATATTTTCCCGGCTTCCTATTGAATCTAAATAAAATAAGGAGGATAAGTAAAGCATGAGAAATTACAAGAAATTACTTGCACTTGGTTTAAGTGTGGCTATGGTTGCAGGACTTACTGCATGTGGCGGCAGTAACGACGGCGCTTCTACTACGCCGTCAACAGACAGCGCCGGCAGCGCAAATACAGAAACGGGGGGGGAAAAATCTGGGTCTTCTGAGACCGCTGATGCAGGTGCCCTTTATAATGACGGAGAGACGAGAACAATCAAAATCGGTACATGGTACGACCATTACTATGACAGTACAAATACAGATATTCATGATGATCCGAGTGTGGCAGACGAGGAGCTTGCACAGGCACACTTCGATATCGTAAAAGAAGTAGAAGAAAAATATAACGTTAGAATAGAGTTTGTAAACCTGACATGGGACGGTACACAGGAGTCCATCAACACATCCATTCTGGCAGGTACGCCAGATGTTGATATCTATGAGGTAGACTTAAGCTTTGGTGTTCCGGCAGCATTGAACGGATTTGCAACGAATCTGGAAGACATTCTTCCGGCGGATTCAGATATTTTCAATGACCAGATGGTATTTTCACAGGTAGATATAGGTAAGGACAGCGGTGTATATCTATTCCAGTCTAACAGCGCGGAGATGTTACTTGCGAATACTTATATGCTCGCATATAACAAGCAGATGTTAGATGATGCTGGTTTGGAAGACCCTAATGCACTCTACGAGAAAGGCGAGTGGACATGGGATAAGTGGAGAGAGTATATGATGACTCTGACACAGGATACGGACGGTGACGGTGTGACAGATGTATACGGTTATGGTTCCAGATGGGATTTCTTAGTATACAATCTTACAATGAGTAACGGAACAGGTATTGCGATGTCTGACAAAGAGACATTGTCCAGCCCTGAAGTAGCAGAGGTTCTTGATTTTATTTATAATATGTACAATGTAGATCACGTAGCACGTCCTTGGGACAGTGAAGACTTTGATGGAAATCAGAATGCTTATATCGATGGTAAGGTTGCATTCTGGATTGACGCAGCGTGGATTTCTTCAGCAAATGAAGATTCTAAGCTCGGATTTGATGTTGTATGGTGCCCGTGGCCGATCGGACCTTCCGGTGACGAAGCTACTAACAAGTTCAAGAATGCATCTTCCGGTAATGCATGGATGATTCCTGCAGGTGTTGATAATCCGGAATTAGTATACAACGTATTCTATGACTGGCAGAACTGGTATCACGGTGATGTTGACCTGCGTGACGGTGATTTGACATGGTGGGAAGACTGTGCAATCACAGAAGAGAACTACGCAGTTATGGAATACATGGGAGCAAGAGGTGCATTTGACTTATGGAATGCACTCGGTCTTGACTGGGATTGGTCTGCGCTCCTTAACGGTGAGATGACAGCGGCACAGTTCTCAGAGACATATAAACAGAGTGTGCAGGATGCATTGGATGGATTCTATCACTAAGATATAACATAATGTAATGATAAAAGGGATTGGAATGAGGTTTTCTCATTCCAATTCTTTTTAGATGTGGCAGCCATTGCTGACACTTCTATTAAGATAGAGGAAATATGATGAAAATATTTAGCAGTGACAGTACTTTCAGCAGACTTATGAATCTTTTGTGTGATATTCTGTATGTAGGAATACTTTGGGTTCTATGCTGCATTCCACTGATTACAGCGGGTGCATCTACAACAGCGGCATATTATGCCATGTCGAAGTGCGTCAGACATAAGACAGGCTATATTGGGAAAGAGTTTTTGCAGTCTTTTAAATCTAACTTTCGGCAGATATTACCGCTCACGCTGGTATTCTGGGGCGTAGTGTGCGTGCTGGCAGTTGACATATATTACTTATGGAATCATGAGAGCAAGTTGAATAATACCTTGCTTATGATACTCGTATTTCTATGTTTTCTGACTGCCGGACTTGTAATCTACATCTGTCCGTTATTGTCCAGATTCCATAAGAAAAATACAGATTTGCTCAAGACGGCGGCGTATGTACTCTTTAAATTTTTACCGCTCACAATCGGCATACTGTTTATGTTTATGATAGCATGTATTGCAGTTTATCTTATGCCTTGGGCGATTTTCATATTGCCGGGGGTGTATTTGTTTGCACTGACATTTCCGATGGAATATGTGCTTAAGCAATTGATGCCTCCCGTGGAGGAGGAGAGCGAGGAGGCTCAGAAGTGGTATTATCAATGAAAAAGCATATATGCTATCAGATTGATTGTGAGAGCGCCGGTCCATGCGAGGCCTTCGGCGTATGCTGTGGCACTGAAACCGTATAGCGGTAATCCGATGTAAATCACCGGAATGCGAATCAACATTTCCACGATTCCGGAGCACATAGGAAACAGAGGTTTGCCTAATCCCTGAACACAGCTTCGGAATACAAATAATAAATTTAAAAGTATCAGAGTGAAGGCAAAATATCTTAAAAAACCGGCAGTGTATTCGACAGCGGATTCTCCTGTGAGCATCAACGCAGCAAGCTGATAAGAAAAGCAATATAAAACCGTTCCAAGTAACAGGCTTGAAATAAAAGCGATGCAGCATGCTGTTTTCACGCCGAGCCGTATTCTGGCATACTTGTTCGCACCAAAATTCTGCCCTGTAAAAGAGGATATGGAAAAACCGACCGTAATGCCTGGCAGCATGAAAAGATTCAGATACTTACTGCAGGCGGAATAAGCGGAAGTATAGATGATGCCATACGCATTGATGCAGCTTTGTACAAAGATACAGCCGATAGATGTAATCGAATTCATGCAGGCCATCGGCACGCCATTCTTTAACAATTCTATGTTCAAACGAAAGTCAATGGAAAAATCTTCTTTTTTCAGTTTTAATTCCGGCATTTGATACAATTTCAAACAGCAGATAATAACGGAAAGAAGCTGCGAGAAGACAGTTGCATATGCCGGTCCTGCAACACCGGAGTCTAAAATATATATCGTGAATAAGTCCAGTAAAATATTGATAACGGAAGAAATACTGATTGCAAAAAATGGCGTCTTACTATCACCGATTGCCCTTAAAACAGAGGATACCAGATTGAATGCGACCGTAATAAATAACCCGCCTAAAATGACATATCCGTAAGAAAGACAGTCATTCATAATTAAAGCATCGGTTTTCGCTATCTTCAGTACAGGATTTAAGAGCAATAGTCCCAGAATGGTAAAGACGATTGCAAAAATCACAGAGAGATTGATTGAGGCTGCAATCACTTTTCGTAAAGCCGGGCGGTTCTCTTCTCCATACGAGTGTGCAATATTTACGGAAAAGCCATTTGTTATGCCCATGATAAAACCTGTCATAAAAAATGCAATCGTTGTGAAATTTCCAACCGCAGCGAGAGCGTTATCGCCTATGCCTTTTCCTATGATTACCATATCAGCGAAAGAATAGACTTGCTGTAATATATTCGTAAGAAGCATTGGAAAAAAGAATCGGAGCAGCGCTTTTGAAACAGAACCTTTTGTAAAGTCATTGTTATCCATAATCACCGCCGGAGTGTTTTTTCTGGCGCACCTCCTTGTAGACTTCGTGAATTGTAAATCGAAATGCAACCCTTTCGAATTCAATTCATCATAAATCTTT
>CAZKOR010000045.1:0-21584 GCA_964554405.1 uncultured Bacteroides sp.
TCGCCCATCATTATCATAGAAGATCAGTATTTACAGACTTTTTTTCATAGTCTCTTCTTAGATGAGCTCAGCCCTTGCTTTATTTATAACAACCCCCTCTTTTATTCAGTCGTATTTCTCTCCTCCATAACCTTTTCAAAGCAATCCTTTTCTACCCAATGAAAAGTACGGGTAATCAATGAATCATCTACATCCTGCTTTATATATGCGGTCTTTCCGGTTTCCACTTCCAAGATATAGATTCCCGGAAGTATTCTGAGTACCTCTTCCGCCTCATCCCAATCCAAGTCATAATATGCTTCCACATCCGGACTGGAATAAACTATATATTTTCCGTCCGGACTATACCACAGGTAATACATATCTTTTCCAAGGTACTTGATTTCTCCTGATGGATAAGTATATTCATAAAAATCGCGACCGTCTAACATGTACACTACTTTCCCGCTCTCTTTATCTCCCTGAATTTGCCACACATATCCATATTTATCTCCCTGATAAAAAGTCAGCAAAATCTCTGCGCTCTCTAAATCACATATAGACATTGCCCATTTATCAGTATTGTTCAATTCAGTGTCCTTAACTCTCTCAGTTCCTGCCGCCAGATTTCCCTGTTCATTAAACTTCACAGGGCGGTATCCCGTTTGTTCATATAACCTGTCTACTTTCCCATCAAATGTTTCCCCATCCATTATCGTATAGGCATCTCCGCTTTTTATAATACGGAAAGGATAGTCTGAGCCGCAATAATATCTATCATCTGCTTCTTTCTGCTCTATCTCCGTTTCTCCGTCAAAAAGCCGCCATTTCTGGATAAAGTCACTTCTTTCCGCACCTTCCGTTGTTATAACAAACTGACAATCTGGAGAGATATCACTCAGTTCCTTATATCCCTCATAACCGTACTCACGAAATGGTTCCATGAATTTCTCCGCTTCCCTCCGCATACATTGTATTTGTAATGATAAATAAACAACATATAAGACATATTATTTTTCTACTCAATTTGTGCATTTGCCTTACCTCCCATGAATTCTTCAAAGCTTTCTTTTTCAAGCCATACAAAACCTCTGAATTCCATGTAATCTTCCCCCGTTTCTCTGGAAGGATACCAGTATATATATGCCGTCTTTCCCGTCTCCAATTCCTTGACATAGATGCCCGGAGAGGGCGTCTGCTCATACTCCGCAGGATCCATATCAATTGAATTGTTACCATCAATACTGGAATACGCCATATATTTCCCGTCAGGGCTAAAGCTGGGTGAATACAGATATTCCCCCAGATAGGTTACTTCACCCGAAGGATAGTCTATCCGAAAGAAGGAAGAAGGTCCTACCTGAATAACCAGCCAACCTTCCTGTTCATTACCCCTAAACTGCTCAACAAATACCATACCGTTATCTTCTTCCCGTATATCATCCCGAATCTTCTTTACTTTTTCCTGCATTCCCTGTAAATCAAAACTCCATAGGTCTTCCCCGTCCTCTAATCTCTTAATCGTGAGCAGACTAAAATTATCTTTACTTCCTGTAATCAACCCTCCCTCTGAATTTGTATATATCAATACAAAGTATCCTTCATTTCTCATTTCTCATTTCTTTTTTCAGTTCCGATAATCTCTTATAATACTGTTCCTCTACCTCCTTGTAGGTATCTCCATCTTTTATGATACGAATTTCAGCGAGTCCTTCTGTATTCCTGCCTGTCTTTTCCTTCACCTTTTCTTTTTGAAAAAACAGCGTCACAGTATTTACTGTTTGAAATTCACTCCACTTTTCTGTTTTAACCCACTTGCAATCCGGTGAAATATAAATCACCTCGGTTCTCTCATCCTCGTCGCTGTCATCTTCCAAAGGAAGCTGTTCTTTAAACTTTTGATACAGCTTCTTTGCCTCTTCAATTGTCTGCGTATCGTTACTGATAATAGAGGGCTTCGCCTCCAGCCCCGTTGCTCCTTTACTTAAATCCATATTACACAACAGATAATAATCCATCTCCCCAAGGTCTTTCATACTACAGTAGCCCTTCGTAACCGCATATTCTATCCAAAACTGGCTTGCCTCTATATCCTCAATTCCCGCTTCCGAGAGATACACATCAAACACCAGCGTTTTTCCTGTCTGTTCTCCATAGGCCTGTTCAGGATAAAAGTAATATTGCAGGTGCATACAACCCTCTGTCTCATTGGACTTTACATAGTAACAGTCATATTTGCTATCCGCTTTCCATCCATCTTCTATATAATAGTACGTAGAATACGGAACGCTGTATCGCTCATCCTTATCTTTGAGAAGCTCATATATTTCCCCTTTGTCCGCATTGTCCTCATCAAAATCTTTCAGGAACTTTTGCCCTATATAATCGCCTATTTCCGCCGCATCCGTAAATCCCCATATCTCTTCCTTCACTTTCCTGCCGCTATGTTCCACAGCTGCGCTGTCAGTGTCAAACTCGCTGATCAGCATATACTCTACTTTCCTGTCAAGCATGGGGATTGTTATCTCTGTGGTTCCGGTTAAGACATTTCCTTTTTCCACCACCAGAATCCTGCTCTCTGCCTGCTTCTGCCTGACTGCCTGATATTCTTCCTCTGATATCGGGAAAATGTCTATATCAATATAACCAATCAGACCATCAGAAATGCCGACGTTACAGTCTATCACGACCGCTTTCGCCGTATCTACTCCCATGCTCTGAAAATCAGGATAAAAATAAAACCGGAATCCTGCCCATCCTATGGAAATGCGGTCTATAAAAAAGCAATCGTATTCCTCATTCATAATCCAATCCTCTCCCAGCGATTCCCAGTCCGCACCTGTAAAATCCGGGAAATTATATTTAAACCATTCCTCGTATTTCTCCACATCCGCTCCTCTGTTTCCCATCACATGAAGAAAAATATCCGCCACACTTTCCGCACTGGTGCAGACATTTCCGGATACAAGCAGCCCCTCATTCTCCTGCTCATAAACCTCATCAGGATACATAAACCTTTCAAAATACGTTTCAAAATCCCACACCATATCCTCATGGCAAGGACTACCATTCCTGATTATCTGCTCACCGTAACTATCTTCATCAAACAATCCGTTCTGCAAAATCCACTTTTCGATTCTGCCGTCATCCATCGGCACTACACTAATATCTGTCTCTATTTCAGAAATCTTTCCGTCAGCATCAACATAAAGCACTATATCTACCATGCTTGTCTCTTCTTCTGCCGTTTCCCCTTTCCTTATTTCTTCCTGATTCGGGAAGAAATAATAATAAAACCGATATCCGCCTCCTCCGGATACAGGATTCATTTCGTAATATCTGTCGTAGATATACAGGTCAGGCTCCCACTCTTTATCTAATGATTCCCAGTTTGTATCCGCTAACTGCTGTAAGGCATACTCTGTGAAGTACGCTCTGTTTTCACCGCTGACTGCTCCACGGCTTATCACAATATCCTTTAAGATATTCCCAAGAAATACCTCAGTCTCACACATATAATCCGAAATGTAGATTCCTTTGCCGACCATATCTTCATCCAACAGATACGCTCTATCCTGCTTGTACTCCATGTTGCTTTCCGGATAGGGCGAAAATCTGAGCAGGCTATACCCCAGGATATTCCCCTGCAGTTTATCCGCACTTACATGAAAATAATCCTTCCACGCTTCGGCTTCTTTGTCTACAACTTCGGATTCCTGTGCAGACTCCGTTTCTTCTATGAAGTAGGTTTCCTCTTCCAGCTCATCTATGGAAATCTCGTTCTCCTCATATGGCTGTGGCTCATCTGATGCACCGCAGGCGGATAGGAACAATATACTGCAAAGGATAAATATGCTGAGTTTTTCTTTATTTAATATGTTTTTTGAATTCACTGAAAATTCCTCCCTACGGCTTTTTCTACCTACATCATAAACCATCATTGCATCATTTTTGCATCATATCTGTTACAAAAGTGTTACATTTCAAATTTTTTTATTAAAAAGAGCAACCTTGATAATTGAATAGACTTTACACTTTGGCTGTGATATACTTACTTGTACAGGAGGTATATATATGGATGATGAAATCAAAATGATGCTCAATGCCATATTGGAAGAGATGAGTAGGACAGAAGAACGAATCTATGCCAGAATGGACTCACGTTTTGACAAAATAGAAGTTCGTTTGGAATCAATGCAACATGAAATCAATGCCTGCAAATTAGAAAAGGATACAATCAGCATATTAATAAAGAAAATCGAGTGCCAGCGCACTCGATTTATTCATATGCTTCAATTCCCATAAAAACAGGTTCTATATACTCTCCGCTCCTGCTTAATGCAAAATGCAGATGCGGCCCGGTGGAACGTCCCGTGCTTCCCACTGTCGCAATCTTATCTCCGGCATTCACCTCATCCCCCTGTGATACAAGAATTTCCTGACAGGCAGAATAGTATGTACATTCATCATTTATTTGATGATGCAATATGACATAATTTCCATCCGTATTATCAAATCCGACCGCCATGACAACGCCGTCCGCCGCAGCCAGCACATCCGAACCTTTCGGCGCAGCAAAATCAACACCGACATGCGTTTCCTTCGCCTGTGTTGTCGGATGCGTCCGTTCACCGAATGCATTTGATATTCCTGTAGCCGCAGGACAGGGATTCTGATACTGTATTGTACTCTGAAAGGCATCTGCCAGAATATCATCTGATGTCTCTTCCGGTTTCCCTATCCATTCATCAATTGACTGCTCGTGCTGTACGACACCGGAAACATACTGTGTGTCTACGGAAACCTCTCCTAGTTGCAAATTTCGCTCCCCAAAGTCCCCGCATGTTATCGAAAAACTTAATAAATTCAATCTCCGATACCAAATATCATCCGACTCATCTTTCTTTAAGCCGATTTGTGTCAGCAGTCTGATTTCTTCCTCATTTTTACCAAGAGAGTATGCTATCGCTGTACCATCACAAACAACTTCTTTTATCTTCTCCATAGAAGAAACGGACGCCGCAACCTCTATCGAACCGGCTTTTTTTCCATTGTCATAAACATCTATTTTACACTCGTCAGGAATGATTTCAAAACTTATCCGCTTCTGTATCTGTTTCATAATTTCTTCCGTATCCAGAGTAGACATGGCAATCGTTCCCGTATCATAGCGGTCACACAGATAGAGATTCCAATGCTCCGAACGAGAAGTATTTACGACTATCTCTTTAAATGCGAAAGTTCTTGGCATTCCATCCTCCGCCAACTCATAGAGCGCCACATTCTCTTCCATTCCATTTGCATAAGACAGCGTCCAAGGTTCATCAAAGTTATTCACGTCACTGCCGACCAATATTTTGATTCCTCTGAATCCAAACTCTTTTGTATACATGCCATAAATTTTAATATCGGAATCGTCCGCGCCTTTTCTCCTTTCTAACAGGTAAACATCTTCCTCTAAAGCCTCTTCTCCGTTTTGGTAATATGCCTGTATATAATCGGAAGGATTCTTTGCACCCGTAATTCCGGTAGTGGAACCGACAAGACCGATTCTTTCATCATAAGAAGCAAGCTTTTCCAATACTGTTTCAGAGCCTGCATAGAGTACTTCGGTGTAAAATGCTTCGTCCTCCGCAGTTTTTTGTTCCAGTCCTTTCAGTTCCTCTTTCTTTTCTTTTTCCTCTTCCTCTATCAATGCCTGTAGTGTTTCCATTTCTGCCTGCAGTGCATTCAACGCCTCTTCCTCAGCCAGTTCTGCCTCAAGACGTTCCATGTTATCCTGCATTTCTTCTATATTATTTAATACCTCATTCTCCCTTTTCCCGGAAAAAGTAACTGCAACCAACACTGCCGCTATGATAATGACTGCTCCGGTCAACGCTGCTAAATAAGTGCGCTTCTTTGCAATCCTGAAAATCCGCTCCCGAATCCCCTTTTCTCCTCCGCTCATTGTTGATGCAATCCCGATTCGGTTTCTTCCGTATGGTTCTTCCGCAATCAGCGCAAGCAGAGTCTTTCCATAGGCAATCCGCTCATCTTCGCCAAGCAGCCTAAGAGCCGCTTCATCGCAGGCAAGCTCGCTGTCCTGCTTCGACAGATATGCCGCCGCCCATACAAGGGGATGAAACCAGTAAACCGCCGTTAAAACACATCTGACGATCACCCACACAGAATCAAAATGTCTGTAATGACAGTATTCGTGCATCAAAATATGCTCAAGTCGTCTTTCATCCGATGCCATTTCCTTAGTCAGATAAATTCTCCGTCCGCACAAACAAGGAGAAGGCAGCCCTTTTACGGTATAGACAGGCAGCTTATTACGATATTTTTTCCCGCCCTTTAACGGTCTGGCATTTTCGCGTAGATATTTCTTCCATTTTATCTGGTAAAAGCACATATAACTGCCGACGCAAACAATTCCGGCAAGCCAGATAATAGTCAGGACCGTACTGCTGTCAACCGCTATGCTCTCTGCGCTTCCTGTATTTTCAGGCACGAAAACCGATGCGGCGTCTGCCGCCATGCCATCCATCGGTGTACTATCTGTCAATGCAGTGCCGTCTGCTGCCACATTGCTGTCAGTCAATGCAGAGTCATCTGCTGCCGCATTACTGCTTGTCAAATCGTCTGTTTGTATGTCCACGCCGCTATTTGAAGCATCAGCGGAGGCATTACCCATAGATATGCCATTGCTGTTCTCCCACATCAGGCTCTCCGGCAGGAAATTTAAGATACTGATGCTGCTGTTCCAAAGAGGCACAGGAATCATCAGGCGCAGAACCACCGGAAGCCAGAGCGCATATTGCAGAATCGGGCTTATTTTACCCCGTGCCAGAAAACGTATAAGCAAAACCGCCGTTATCAGCACAGATGACGTAATAACTATATCTCTCATAGGCTCTCCTCCTCCGCTTTTTTCAAGATGGCATGCAGTTCCGCAATTTCATCTTTGGACAATGCTTTTTTCTCTACCATTGTATTGAGCATTAAACCCAGATGTCCGCCAAATACCTTGTCCAGAAACTCCTCTGTCTCCTGCAGTACCGCCTCTGATTTCTCAATATCCGGATAGTAGAGTTTCGCACGGTCTCCCTCTTCGTAATGTACTGCGCCTTTTTCCTCCATCCGGCGCAGGAAAGTCATAACGGTATGCTTCGTCCATCCCGTTGTCTCCTTAAAATGGTTTGTAATCTGCATCATTGTTCTGGGTGCACTCTCCCACAACAAATTCATCACTTTCCATTCCGCCTCCGACAGCTTAACCATCTTCCTAAACCCCGCTTTCCTTTTATTGAACCCTATTCTGCAATGCAAAAATGGTTGACAAATGACTACCTCTTATATTACGAGTATATCGCATAGGTAGTCATCTGTCAACCATTTATTTTTTTATTTCAAAACCTGTCTACATCGGAAATACCAGTTGAAAGCTCATTCCGTCTTCTTTTCTTTCGGCAAAGATTTCCCCGCCCATTTTCTGCATAATCTCGCGGCAGATATAAAGACCAAGACCGTTTCCCTCCTGCGCACTTACGTTGCTTCCCCGGTAAAAGCTGTCAAAAAGGTGCGGCATTTCCTCCTGCTTGACAGGCTCTCCCGTATTTTTTATTCGGATAAGCTGGCAGTAGTCCTCCTCATAGAAACTAATCTCAATCAACTTACCGTCTCCGTACTTAAACGCATTTTCCATGATATTTTCTACTACCTCAAAAGCTCTGTCCTTATCACCTTTCATCAGTCTGTTCTCATATCCACCGATGTGAAACTCCGTCATGACTAACCGGCATTTCGGCTCATAGTACCCCTTTATCATTTCTACTAAGTCTCTTAGGTAAAATTCCGAATCCTCCACCTCGATTGCAAGTATTTCTTCGCTTGACGTCCTGATGATTTCTCCTACAAAATTCTCTATTTCCACCGACAGGCTTTCTATTTTCCGAAGCGCATCCTTCTTTTTTTCCTGTGTATCGTACAAATCTTCTTCCAAAGCCTTTGCATATAGCTTAATACTGTTTAACGGAGTCTTGATATCATGAGAAATGGATAGCAGAAGCATCTTCTTTTCTTTTTCCAGTTTTAATGTTTTTCTCTGTGCCGCTTTCAGGTTGTCACTAAGCATCGCGATTCCCCACACAAATTTCCCGAAAAAGCGGTTTTTATTTTCTTCAATTTCCGGCTGCAAATGCCCTTTGGACAATTCATAAGGCACGTTGCTTAAAGTTGAAAACGGCTTTAGCACTTTATTTCTAACATAGACCAGTACAGTCAATGTAAAGCCCGCCGAAACAACGAGCAGTCCGATAAAAAATAATATCCACTCCGGCGCATTCTGTGTATTCCGGTAATCAAACCGTACAAGCCCCAAAACATTCCCGTCTGCCACAAGCGGCTCTATCTGTGTTTCATAACCGTTTTTATGATAAAAAAATTCTTCTGTCTTTTGCGTATTGCCTGCATCCGCGGCGCTCAAATAAGAAACCGATTCAATATATTCCAGTCCAAGCAAATCAGGCATGGAAAACTGTTTTTTCTCTTCCATGCCTCTCATAAGTCTGTTGACTTCCACTAAATATTCTCTTCCGTATTCCGCCCCCTGCTTTTGCCACAGCAACATCGCTGCAATAATCATAACCATATAAAACGCCAGAACACCGGCAATCATCAGATTAATTTTCTTCATATCTGTAACCCACGCCCCATACCGTTTTTATTCTTTCCGGTCTGCCCGGACTTTCTTCAATCTTATCCCGCAGCATTTTGATATGTACGGTAAGCGTCTGATTCTCACTGAAGCTGTCCACCCCCCAGATTTGATTGAACAGATATTCTTTACTGAGCGTTCTGCCCTGATTTTCCACCAGTAAAAGAAGCAGCTCATACTCTTTCCCTGTCATTGTCAGCTCTTTTTCATGCAGGAATACACGCTTTGCTTCCTTATCTATAGAAAGTGCGCCGGATAACAGCAGGGTATTCTCTTTTTTCAAATCATAGTTGCGCCGCATAAGTGCGCTGATTTTCATTGACAAAATATCAATATCAACCGGTTTTTCTATATAATCATCAGCGCCCTGGGCAAACCCGTTCAGCTTATCCTCTTTCTCCACGCGGGCGCTTATAATTATAATTGGAACGTTACTGCTTTTTCGGATACTTGCACAAAACCCGAATCCATCCATCCCCGGCAGCATAATATCTAATAAAATCAATTTCACTCTATGGCTTTCCAAAAAGTGCAACGCTTCCTCCGCACTTTCTTTCGTCTCTGTCCGATAGCCGTCCCGTTTCAAAAAATCCGCTATCAAATTTGCCAATTCCGCATTATCCTCTATTAAAAGAATATCCGTTACCATCCCATCTCTAAAAGCCATCCGGTGAGTTTCCTCTCTCTTTCCCTTGTTTCGCTCTCTTCCTTAAATTTACCGAGCGTCATTTCGCCTTTTATATTGCCGTCCTCTATATAAAGCACCCTGTCACTCTTTGCCGCCACCTTACTGTCATGAGTCACTAACATAATCGTCGTGCCTTCTCCATTGATTCTGTTCAGTTCCCGCATAACCTCTCTGGAATTCTGCTGGTTTAACGCTCCTGTCGGTTCGTCTGCAAAAACCATTTTCGGATTATTAATCAGACTCCGGCAGATACAGGCGCGCTGTAGTTCGCCGCCGGAAACTTCGGTCACATCATTATCCGCAATCTTGATAATATTCAATTTCCGCATCAGTTCTTTTGCCTTTTCATTTATCTGTGCCCGGCTTATTTTATTTCTGCCCTCGTTTGCCTGATAAGCCGGTAGAATAATATTATCATAAATAGTCAGATTTTTTAACAGATACATCTGCTGGAAAATAAATCCCATCTGCGTCAGACGCACCCGGCTCATTTCCTTTGGAGACAAACTGTCTAATTCCTGTCCGAAAAAATTAACCCTGCCCGCAGTTACGCTGTCCATGCCGCTGACCGTATATAAAAGCGTGGATTTTCCGGAACCTGACGGTCCCATAACGGCAACCATCTCTCCCTCTTTCACCGTCAGATTCACATTGCGCAGTACATTGTTCTGCCTTTTATTTACGATATATGTCTTACATAAGTCTTTTACTTCCAATTGATTCATTGTTGTTCTCCTCCATTTACTCCAAAGTGTTAATCTCTTTCACATCCACGCTCTTAATCTTTGCCGCGCATAAATACGCCGTTATTCCCGTTACCACAAGCATCAGTGCCGGATACAGCAGATAGGTTTCCAGCGGACTATTTACTAACTGCATACTGCTTGCTCCCATAATGGAAAAAATGCTTCCTATGATAAACGAATCCAGTATTCCCGAAAGCAGGCTTCCTGCCAGAATTGCCGCAAACAATACAATCAGTATTCTCATACTCTGCCATCCTCTGATTGTTTTATCTGCAAAACCGATGCTCTTTAGCATAGCGATTTCTCCCCGCTCTCTTGCAATCAGCGTTTTCACCATCAGGACAGTAATCAGCATATTGATAATAAGCACCACTGCGGTAATGAATGCCTGCAAAGCATCCATCTGCTCCGTCACCTTTATTATACTGTCCACCCATTCCCTGTCAGTTGAAAACTCATAGTCCGGGAAAATCTCTTCTAACTCTGCTTTCAAGGCCTCCTGTTTTAAATCACTCTCTATTTCCGCCTGAAAGGAAAACATTCCGGATATCGTCTTATACGGCATCTGTGCATCCTTACTGACACGCAGTTCATATCCCAGATTATTCATGCTCTGGTAAATACCGGTAACAATGAAATCTTTCTCACCATCAGGAAAGCGGTAGTGTACATAATCACCTATGGAGACTCCTAAATCCTGTGCTGTTTTTCCGGTCACCATCACTTCATTATCCAAAACAGGGACACTTCCTTCAAGCACATCATAATCATCCTCTTCTTTTCCGATCTGCTGCATTGTATTAGCCTCCGTCTGCTCATCAGCGCTTCTGCCGTAACAGGGCGCCACATAAAACACTTCTATCCATACCTGCGCCTTAAAGCCATTGTCGGCAAGTTTTGTTCTGAGAGTCTCTATATCTTTACGAAGCAGGGTATCATTCTCTTCTACTATATACTGCCCCAATCCTCCGGTATCAATATGAAAAGTAGAAGGCTGCACACCAAAAGTCCGTATAATGCTGTCATCCTTTAACGTATGAAGCGCTGTCAAAGGCAGTAAAATCTCCATTGTTCCGATACAGAAAATAACCGCAAGTATCAAATATCTTCTCATATGACTGACAACATCATTACAGGCAAGATACACACAGGGCAGCATGCCCGTCCGCTTATTCAGTTTTAACTTTGCACCTGCATGATAGCGTTCTCCATTCCCGCCGTTCCGGATTGCCTCGACTGCCGTAAATTTTTTGATTTTCCCCGTACAGCTATAGCAGAATAAAAGTACAATCAAAACAATCAGCGCTGCGCACAGCAAATGAATGAAAAAACTGCTTCCGACATTCGGAATGACAAAATCATCCATTACCTGAGCAAGCAAAATCTTGCTAAACGGGAAGCTTAAACCCATGCCGATTGCCGAACCGCTTAGAGCAATCACAAAATATTTTAACAAATAAATTCCTTTTATCCGTATGTCCCGGATACCGATTGCTTTCATAATGCCGATTTCCTTATAGTCCTCCTGTAATGTAAATACAATCGTAAAGCGCAGAATCAAAAAGGAAACTAAAATCAGGCAGATACCGATTACAACCATAATCCCCGCCATCAGGAGATTGAAAAAAAAGCACATTTTAAGCGTAGGTTTATCAAGACCTATGGTAATCTCCGGATTCTGCCTCTTAAATTCTTTCCGGAAGTTTTCGACATCCGAACAGTTAACACTATAAAGCCGTGTATGATACCTTTCTGCATCTCCCATCAGATAATCATAATCTTCTTTTCCGATAAAAATCCTCTTCGGACCTATCATTGCCGAGCCAAATACCGCATCTTTTGCAATTGCTCCGATTGTAAATTCCATATCCCTGTCCGGTGCGCTTATTTTCAATTTATCTCCTACGTTAAGTCCGTTTAATTCCGCCTGCTGTTTTGGAATCGCTATCTCTCCGGACTGCAGCTCTAACGGTACATTCTGCATATCAAAAATTTTGCCAAAATTTTCCGGAACCGGTGCAAGCATAACCAGACCTCCCCTTTCATATCCATGCTTCTCCAAATCTCCGGCACAGTAAGTAATTTCGATAACATCGTCAACCAATGTATACATATCCTGCATCTCATATTCCGATATATAAGCACAATTCTCAAAAAACTTATCCGCCGGTGTTTCCGCTGACTCTTCATTTGTGTTTATGATATAGAGAAAATCAGGAACTTTGGCAATGTCCATATAATAATCCAGAGCGCCGTTAATCGTAATCAGATTATTGACGCTTGCCGTCAGAAAGGTGGCTGCCAGTATAATGAACAGCAGTAATATGACATTCGTGCTTTTTTTTCTTTTGATGTCTTTTTGCAATATATGTAACAGCATAAATTCTCCTCCCGTATTCATGGTTTTCTGAGTTTTTCTATTATTATAATGAGCAATTATTAAAAAATCCTTAAATGCTGTTTTTTCATTGAAAAAGGTATCCTGAGAAGGTATGATATATGTACATATAATACTTTACACGTCACGTACTATCAGAAAGGAGTTAATAGAAATGAAAATAAAAACCATATTAAAAAGGCTCTCTGCCGTTACTGCCACTGCCGCACTCTGTGTAGCGACCGCATTTTTCGCGCCAGTTTCTGACGGAAGCGGACAAGTCTTAGCAGATGGAGAGGTGCCCAGTGTGTACACCAACGAATTAATACCTGCTGCAATGGCATCTAACCGTCCTATCGCTATAATGATGCCCACCGATAAGGCTGCACAGCCTTCCTATGGAATCGGCAATGCTAAAGTTCTCTATGAAGTCATGGAAGAAGGGGAAATCTCCCGCCAGCTTGCTATCATTGATGACTGGCAGAACCTTGAACGCATTGGTAATATCAGAAGCTGCCGCGATTACTATATCCCCATTGCCACAGAATGGGATCCGATTCTTATACACTTTGGCGGAGTTTACTACATGAAAAGCCGAATCACTGCATCGGATATCAACAACCTGTCCGGCACAAGTGAATACGGCACCGGCGGAGCGGCGCCCGGTTCCAATTACTTTTTCCGCACGACTGACAGAAAAGCGCCACATAACGCATACATAAGCGGCAGCGGCATCACCGAAGCCTGCAATTCCCTGGGTTATTCCCTCTCTGTCAGACCGGAATACTACAATACTTCCCACTTCCAGTTTGCGGAAGGCACAAACACTTTGGAACAGTATGAGGGAGCGCTTCCCGGCAATACAATTGATTTGTCCGGCATATTCACATACACCAAAAGCAGCTTAACCTATAATGCAGAAACAGGGCTTTATTCCAAGAACCTTCACGGTAAAGCACAGATTGACGGAAATACCGGCGAACAGCTTACTTTTACTAATATAATCATCCAAAACACCAAATGGTCAAAGCGCGACGCCAAAGGCTACCTTTCTTTCCAGATGACAGGCTCCGGGGAGGGATATTATTTCACTCAGGGAAAAGGCATCCATATTACATGGGAAAAAACCTCCGATTACTCGCCCACAAAATATTACGATGACAACGGAAATGAAATCCAGCTCAACACCGGAAAAACATACATTGCCATTGCACAGCAGGAACGTACTGTAGTGTATAACTGATAATTCTTAATTAAATCAGATTTCTATTAAGGCAGATGAACATTTTCGTTCATCTGCCTTCATCTGTTTACATTTGCAGCTGCCGAAGTTTATAAAATTCACCCTGTTTTTCCATCAATTCTTCATAAGTTCCGTATTCCAGTAATCCGCCATGTCCAATGACTGCGATATGGTCAGCATTCCTAATTGTAGAAAGCCTGTGGGCTACAATCAGCGTTGTTCTGCCTTTTACCAGCTGCTGTGTCGCCGACTGTATCTTTTCTTCCGCGATACTGTCAAGTGCCGAAGTCGCTTCATCCAAAATCAAAACTTTCGGGTCTCTGATAAAGGCTCTGGCAATGGAAACCCTCTGACGCTGTCCGCCCGATAAATTGCTGCCATGTTCCATTACCAGCGTATCAACGCCATCCGGAAGCTGTTCGATGACTTCTTCCAAATTTGCCGCCCGAATGATTTCCATCAGCTTTTCATCAGAAATATCATCTTTTCCGTATGTAATGTTCTCCCGTATCGTACCGGAAAATAAAATCGGCGTCTGTGGTACAACCGCTATATGAGAACGGTAATTTTTCAAATGAATGCTCTCCATATCATATCCGTCAATCAGCACCCGCCCTTCCGTTGCATGTAAAAATCCGATAACCATATTTAAAATGGTCGTCTTACCCGCTCCGGATTCTCCGACAAGCGCCACAGTTTCACCTTCCTGTACTTTCAGATTCAGCTTCGTAAATATGGGCTCCTCTCCGTTTTTATATTGGAAACCCGTATTTTCAAAGGTTATTTCTCCCCGCAGCATGGGCAGTTTCTTCTTATTATGATAATCCTCCACATCATGGCAGAGTAACACGTCGCCTATGGAATCCACAGATTCCAGTCCTTTGGCAATCGTAGGCAGCAATGTAATAATATTGGAAACCTGTGAGACGATAGTTGCAAAATAGGTCTGATACATCACAACTTCACCTACGCTGATTTTACCCTTACTTGCCAGATAACCTGTAAAACCAAGACACAGCACCTGGAAAATCTGAAAAGACGTCCAGCTGATAGAGGAAAAGTAGGACTGCACCATATCCAGCCGCAGACCGGACTTTGCCACATGAGAAAGGTGACTGTCCATTTTGCCGATTTCTTTTTCCTCCAATGCATGAGCTCTCGTCACCGGAATCATCTCTATCATTTCCATTACATGGACAGATGTTTCCTCCATATCTTTCCGGAACTCTTTATTATAGCTTTTGATTCTGCTTCTAAATGTTACCATGATACAGACCGCCACCGGTATGGTCGCTAAAAAGAAAGCAAACACCGTCAGGCTTTTGGTGATAACGACAACAAAAGAAACCGTGACATTCATAATAATACTTAATATCGTAATAAAAATCTGCGATGAAAGCGTCTCTATCTGCTCCACATCACGCATAATTTTAGACTGCAAACGCCCGGACTGCATTTCATTATGATAAGTAATGGATAACTGCTGCAGCTTTCGCACGAGGGAACTTCTCAAATCACGCTCTACATTTCTGATCGCCCGTGCATAGCATAAAGTATGAAAATAATTACTCAAAACATTCTGGGCAATCAGAATAACCATAATAACAACCTGAACCGCTATTTTCCCCGCTGCATTTTCCTCTTTGTTCGTAGCGATATTTACAATATTTGCCGTTATAATCGGCAGCACCCATACAGGGGAATGCTTCACTGCAAAAAAGAAAACCGCAAGAAAAAGCTCAAAATAATGCCCCTTATAAATGCCGATTAATGTTTTTAAAGAGTGGTTCTGGTTTCTTTTAAAAGTTTCTAACAGCTTTTGCTCGGTCTCATCCAAATCATTTTCCTGCTGTAGTTGATATTGGTACTTTCCCTTATCTTGTTCTCTCATGCTCTGCTGCCTTTCTCCTTATGCGGAAAACTGTGCCATATAAAGCTGATAATAAGCGCCTTTTTTTTGCAATAATTCCTGTGCGTTTCCCTCTTCTACAATCCGTCCGTCATCTATCACAAAAATACGGTCGGCACGCTGAATCGTGGATAATCTGTGGGCAATGACAAAAGAAGTCCTGCCCTGTAACAGATGTTCAATACCGCTTTGTACCAAAAGCTCCGTCTTCGTGTCAATACTGGATGTCGCTTCATCCAAAACCAGAATCTTCGGCATAGATACCATTGTTCTGGCAAAGGCAAGCAACTGTTTCTGCCCGATAGAGAGTCCGCCGCCGCGCTCGGAAAGCTCCGTATCATATCCTTTATCCAGTTTCATAATGAAGTCATGGGCATTGACCGCTTTTGCGGCTGCAATAATTTCCTCATCCGTTGCGTCCAGTTTTCCGTATCGGATATTTTCTTTAATCGTACCGGAAAATAAAAAGTTGTCCTGCGTCATAATTCCCATCTGCTTCCGCAGACTTTCAATGGAAACTTTTTTCACGTCCTTACCGTCAATCCGCACGATACCCTGCTGTACATCGTAAAAACGGCTGATTAAATTTACGATTGTAGATTTACCCGCTCCTGTCGGTCCAACCAGAGCAATTGTCTCACCAGGCTTAATTTTAAAATTCACATCGTCCAGCACTTTGACCTGTTCATCATAGGAGAATGTTACATGCTCAAAGGTAACTTCCCCGGTAATTTCCGGCATTTCCTCCACACCGTCCGCGTCTGCAATCGCCGGCGGGGTATCCAGTATTTCAAAAATACGCTCCGCCCCTGCAATATTCGTCACAAGCTGATTGTAGAAATTACTGATATTCTGAATCGGATGCCAGAACATATTCAAGTAACTGCTGAACGCAATAAAAGTACCCAGTGTTACTTTATCGACTCCCAGTATGACAATTCCTGTAAAATAGAGTAAAATGCAGCCCAATCCCCAAGAAAAATCAATAACAGAGCCAAAAGCGTCACTGATTCTTACCGCATCCAGAAAAGCGCTTCTATGCTCTCCTACCAGATTATCAAAGGATTCTCTTGTCTCTTCCTGAGCATTAAAACTCTGGATAATGCGGATACCCGCCATATCCTCATGCACAAATGCATTAAGGTTCGCCGACTTTTTCCGGAATGTCTGCCAGCGCGGATGCGCCTTTAGCTCAATCCAAACCATTGCCACTGCCATAAAAGGAATCGTCAGCATCGAAGCTAACGCCAGTTTCGGATTTTTATAAATCATAATCACAACAACCGCAATAACGGTAAAACCATCCGGTATCAATGTTGTGACACAGTTGGAAAGCACATCTTTTAAGGAATTGATATCACCGATAATTCTCGAAAGAATCTTTCCGGTCGGTCTGCTGTCAAAAAACTGGAAATCCAGTTTCTGGATATGAGTATACAATTCCTGTCGGATAGTCAAAAGAATACTGTTACATACTTTCGCCATAATATACATTCTGAGTTTTATCATAAAAACAAGCAGAACGTTTAACACTAACGCCACGAGTAACAAACGATATAAGCCCGCCGTATCGCCAACCGCAATATGCTCGTCTATCGCTGCTTCCATAATGAGCGGATTGATAAGGCTGATAACAACGCCGTATCCCATCATCAAAAGCACCAGTACAATCTGCCATTTATAGGCAAACAGATAAGTGAACAGTCTTTTCAATGTCTGTACTTTACTGCGCTCTACGCTCGTTTCGTCATCTTTATATGAATTGACCGCCATAGTCTACACCTCCTTTGCTTCCAGCACATCGCCGTATTGGGCAAGATATGTCTCATAATATAAGCCTTTTTGGGAAAGCAGACTCTCATGCGTTCCCCGTTCCGCAATCGCGCCGTCCTGCAATACCAGAATTTCATCTGCATTCCGCACTGCGCTGATACGATGCGCAATAATGATTTTTGTTGTATCACGTAGCTCATTAAGTGTTTCCTGAATCAAATGCTCCGTTTCCATATCCAGCGCGGAAGTCGAATCATCCATTACCAGAATCGGGTCTTTTTTGGAAAGCGCCCTCGCAATACTGATTCTCTGTTTTTGTCCGCCGGAAAGACCGACGCCTCTTTCCCCTATCACAGTATCATATTTTCTTTCCATCCGCTCAATAAATTCGCTCGCCTGCGCGTCCGTAGACGCTTTCCGTACCGTATTAAAGTCCGTCGTACTCTTTTTGCCGAGTTTGATATTTTCGTTAATCGTATCGGAAAACAAAAAGACATCCTGCATCACATAGCTGATACTGGTTCTTAACTGTTCTAAGGAAAGATTTCTGACATCTATGTCATCTATAGAAATCGTGCCGTCCGTCGCATCATACATACGCTGTAAAAGCTGCACAATGGAAGTCTTGCCTGCTCCCGTCGTTCCCATGATGCCAAGCGTCTTTCCCGGCTCTAACGTAAAGGAGATATCATGTAAAATCTCATACATATCCGCCTTATGAAAACCGACATGGTCAAAACAAATCTTTCCCTGAATCTTATCCAGTACAACCGGATTTTCAACCTCCGTAATACTCGAACTCTCCTGATAAATCTTTCGTATCTTCTTATTAGATGCCACTGCCGAAGAAAAACTGTTCGTAAGCCAACCGAGCATTTCCATCGGCCACACGATATTCGTAGAATACTCCACAAATGCCGTCATTTCACCTAATGTCATCTCTTTTCCGATAACAAACTTTCCGCCGACCAATATGGTCAATAATGGCAGCAGCTTAGAAATAACAGAAAAATACGGATAAAATTTCACAAAAACCTTAGACTGCTTCATATTCAGTTCATAGTACCTCTGGTTATGTGATAAAAACTTTTTGATTTCAAATTTTTCTCTGGCAAATGCCTTAACCGTCCTCACACCGGCAAGATTTTCTTCCGCTACCGTATTTAAAACCGCATTTTCCTCACTGATTTCCTCATAAACGTTGCCTAACTTCCGCTCCATCAAAAGCGCGATAGCCGCGCAGAAAATCATGGATACCGTCGGAATCAGTGCAAGTTTCCAGTTCAGCATATACATGCTTACCAGAATAATGGTTGTATGATAGGCAACCTCAATCAGCAGCATGCCGACATATCCGAGCGCATCCCAGATATGGTCTACATCCTCTTTCACACGCGCCATCAATTCACCGGTATTGGTTTTATCAAAAAAATCCGCACTCAAGGACTGAATATGTACAAACAAATCCTTACGCATCTGCGCTGTAATTTTGGACGCCGTACTGTCAAACGTATATTCCTTGACATACTGGAACACGCATCTGCCTACGCCAATGCCCAAAAAGCCAAGTAAAAGGTATTTTAACTCTGCCATATTCCCGCCGACAATGACATCGTCAACGACTAATTTAGTCAATCTCGGCGACATCATATCCAGCGTAACCGCAATCAAAATCGCCGCTACCGCGACAAAGTACGATACCTTATTCTCCCATATGTAAGTTGATATTTTCTTCATAATAAATGTTATGCCCCCTCATCAGTCAATCTCCGTATAACAGCCTTAACAGCTTATTACTTTATGCACCCCTGCACATAAAAAGACCACGGTAGAAATTACCGTGGTCGCTTAAAAGACTTATCACATTGATATCATAATACTCTGATTTTATCAATGTTTCCTATATACGGAGGTAATTTCATGTCCTGTTACTTTATTGTGTTGCAATTTCTTATTTGTATGGGTTTTAGCTGCATTCAATAAATTAAACTTTCTAAACATATCTTTTACCTCCTTTCCTGTGATTTTATTTTCATGTTACAACGTACTTGCTATATTAAGTGATTATATGGCAAAAGTCAACTACTATTTTTGATATTTTTATAAAACTTTCGTATTATTATAAAACTTCCATATTAACATCATGATATCCCTCTATCAGTGCGCATGTCTTCCGCTAAATTCCATAACGAGCCCCGTAAGGCAGGTATCTTCATAGACGCTTCCCGGATAAACATCAGTAATCTCAAAGCGTACCTCAATCATACCTCCACCCAGTACCTTAATATCATCTTCCGGCAGTGTAAAGTATTGCGGTAAAATCGTATCTTCGAGTTCCAGGTACGCATAAGGTCTGTTTTCCACATACATCAAAAGCTCTTTAATGCGCCCGTTTTCTTCCCATACCTTTTCATCTCTGGCATATCCGTTTACGATACAGATTTCCGTATATCGCATAAAACCGTCGATTGCAGGCTCTCTGTTTCCTGTCATCCATATTTCTTCCCATTTGTTATTGTTTCCATAGCAGGAACAGCACTGACGGTATGTAATACTTTCTCCTATCCCGCTTCCTTCTGCATTTTCTGCCCATGCCAGTTCTCTGTTCTGAGTCAGAATATTATCCACCTCATATCGCCCGTCCTGAGATGAAAGTGTTGAAGAAGCATACGCTTCCTGTGTAAAATAATCCACGCCGCACCAACTGGAACACCCTATCCACTGCCAGTCAGAATAGCCAAAATTAGGTGCTGTCTCATCCTCTTCCCACGTGCACCATCGTTCCTCGTCCCAATCCTCGTAACCTCCCAAATCTCCGTAAAAGAAATTCCTTACTTCCGGCTCTAAAACAAGCGGCTGCGCAGGATAGCGGACAACGGGCTCCATTGACAGAAAAATTTCTGTAGAATCCATTCCGTTTTCTTCGGCATATGCTAAAGCAAGATTTTCTTTTTTCTGCGGATTATCTCCGTAACACAGTAAGAAGTCGCTGCTACAGTCCGCAAAAGCATCTTCTCCTATGTATGCAGAGACATCAGGTATCAAAACTGTCCAAAGTTCCTTATTCCCACTAAAAGCTCTGTCTCCTATGAACGAAACCGAATCCGGAAAGCGCAGATAAGTTAAATTACAGTTTGCAAATGTATCTTCTCCAATCAGCTCCAATCCGTCAGGAAGATCCAAATATGCAATAGATGTGTCCTGAAAGGCGCCGGGAGCAATCCCCCATATCGAATCCGGAAAATCCACTTTTTTTATTATCTTCTCGCCAGCAAAGGCATTGTCTCCGATTTCCTCTACCGGTATACCGTTAATATCTCCCGGTATTAGCAGATATCCTTCTTTTCCGGTAATTTCTTTCATACGACTCCAGAAGATTTTCCGATACTCTGCCGCTATTCCGGTAATCATCAGATAATCACCGTATTCACCCTTTTCATAGGAAAACAACTCTTCCAGTAAAGGTTGTACATTCTTCGTAATACTGTTTTCTACAAAATCTGCTTCCTTATCCGACCGGACTGTTTCCTTATCAGAATCATTTATTTCCTCATTCGAATCATTTGTTTCCTCATCAGAATCATTGGTTTCGCCCAGTAACAGTGCAATGGACAAATCCCTGCTGTCTGTAACCTCTTTATCCGGCACAGCCCCTATAACTCCTTCTTCTATCGCCGTATCACGTTCCGCACCACATCCGATGCAGCTAATGCCAATGCTTCCAACAATTCCCGCTGTGATAAGCAAATGCCTTTTCACAACAAAACACTTCCCTTCCTATCTCTCCATCTTCCAGAAATATGCGCTGTAAGGCGGCAGCTCGCTTCCGCCTCCGAAATCATGCTCTTTACCGCTTATCAAGTCAACCGCCATGCCGCAGCCCGCATCAAAGTGTGCCGTATAGCTTTCACTATCGGCATTGATAGCAACCATGACACGTTCCTCATCCGTTTTTCTCTCAAAGATACACTGCTTATTAGTCAGCACAACGGAACGAAATGCTCCGTAATTGAGCGCCTTGGAATTTTTCTTAGCTTCCGCAAGCGCACCGATCCAATCGCACAATTCATTCCACTCAGGTTTCTCAAAGCATGCCCGCAGCGCAGGGTCTCCCTCGCTCTTATTCGCCTTTGCTCCCCACTCGCTTCCATAATAAACACAGGGGATA
>CAZKOR010000046.1:0-21083 GCA_964554405.1 uncultured Bacteroides sp.
ATCACAAACTATCTGGTAGATTCTAATAAAGATTCAACGAAAGCGTTGGAAAAACAACTAAACAGTGTAGCGAATGCAGACGCAGAAGATGCAGAATTGCTGGAAGCGTGTAAACAGTTTGAGGCCTATTTGTGGGAGCAGGTTCTTAAAGAAATGGATAAATCCGTTAAACTCTTCAAGGGTGATGATGAAGAAGAAGGCTATGCGGGTAATATGGTAGATACGTTTAAAGATACCTACATACAGACAATTGCTACACAGATGACCGAAGAGGGACAGGGCGCTAATTCTCTTTCTCAGACGCTGTATGAGCAGATGAAGAGAACTTACAGTGCACAAAACCTGTAAATAATCAGTTAATTGATTGTAATAGTAAAGGATAAGTAGGCTGCTGATTCGGGCAGCCTATTTGTATACTAGGATATGGCGGAGACAATAAAAGGATATATTGAACATATTATATATCGAAATACGGACAATGGTTATACGGTTTTCAATCTGGTTTCTGAGGAAAAAGAAATTACCTGCGTCGGCATGTTCAGAACAATAGACCAGGGAGAAACGATAGAGGCAGAAGGGAATTATACCGCTCATCCGGTTTATGGAGAGCAATTTAAGATAGAGCGCTATCAGGTGAGTACACCGGAGGATGCGCTGAGTATGGAACGCTATCTTGGCTCCGGCGCTATCAAAGGCGTAGGGGAAGCCCTGGCAGCAAGAATTGTAAAAAAATTTGGGGACAATACATTCCGCATCATTGAGGAAGAGCCGGAGCGGCTTGCGGAAGTAAAAGGAATCAGTGAACGGAAAGCAAAGGAGATTGCCCTACAGGTTTATGAGAAAAAAGATGCCAGAGAAGCGATGATTTTTCTGCAAAAGTATGGTATTTCCAATATATTGGCAATTCGTATTTATGAAACATATGGAATGAATCTGTATGGTGTCATGAGAGAAAATCCATACCGGCTGGCAGAGGATATTGACGGCATCGGTTTTCGGATTGCGGACGGTATTGCTTCGAGGATAGGCATTCATACGGATTCCGACTATCGGATTAGAAGCGGGTTGTTGTATACTTTGCAGCAGGCGGGGGCAGAAGGAAATTGCTATCTGCCGGAGAATATTTTACTGCAAAAGGCAGGAGAACTGCTGGAACTGGAACCATCTCTTATGGAGCCGCAGCTCCAGAATATGGCAATAGATAAAAAAGTCATTATTAAGATGCCCGGCGCTGGGGAAACCGAACGGAAAGTTTATGCGGCAGTTTATTATTTTGCAGAGTTAAACTGTGCTAAAATGCTGCATGATTTGAATATTTCCATACGGGATGAAGATTATCTCCCGGCACAGGAACGTAAGATTTTAGAAAAAATACAAACTCTGGAAAAAGAACTGCAAATAGAATTGGATGAGCTGCAAAAAAAGGCAGTTACAGAAAGTATCAAAAATGGTATCCTGATATTATCCGGGGGACCGGGGACAGGAAAAACAACGACAATCAATACAATTATCCGTTATTTTCTTTCGGAAGAAATGGATATTTTTCTGGCAGCGCCTACAGGGCGTGCTGCGAAGCGGATGACGGAAACAACAGGCTATGAGGCAAGAACAATTCATCGTTTATTGGAACTTTCCAGCGCAGTTTCATCGGAGACAAAAACGGCACGGTTTGAGCGGAATGAAGAAAATCCATTGGAGGCGGATGTCATTATTATTGACGAAATGTCAATGGTGGATATTTTCCTGTTTCAGTCACTTCTAAAAGCGGTGGCAGTGGGAACGCGCCTGATTATGGTAGGAGATGTCAACCAACTTCCCTCTGTCGGACCGGGACAGGTTTTACAGGATTTACTAAAAAGTGAATGTTTTCCTGTAGTTGTATTGGAAAAAATTTTCAGACAGGCAAAAGAGAGCGACATTGTTTTAAACGCCCACAGGATACATGCAGGGCAGGATATTATATTGGATAATAAAAGCAAGGATTTTTTCTTTTTGGAAAGAAATAATGCAGATGTTATCTATAAGCATATGATACAGCTGATTCTGGACAAGCTGCCGCCATATGTTAATGCACAGCCTTATGATATTCAGGTATTGACGCCGATGCGTAAAGGCAGGCTCGGTGTGGAAACTCTCAATGGCATTCTGCAGAAATACCTGAATCCACCGTCAGAAGAGAAAAAAGAATATACAAATGGCGACATCCTGTTTCGGGAAAAAGATAAAGTCATGCAGATTAAAAATAATTATCAGCTGGAATGGGAAGTCGTAAGTCGTTACGGCATACCGATTGACAAGGGACTGGGCGTTTTCAACGGTGATATCGGTATCATTATTGAAATTAATGAATATTCGCGCAGTATGGTGATAGAGTTTGATGAGCATAGAAGAGTTACCTATTCTTTTGAACAATTGGACGAAATAGAACTTGCTTATGCAGTCACGATACATAAATCGCAGGGAAGTGAATACCCTGCGGTGATAATGCCGCTTTTGTCCGGACCGCGGATGCTCTTTAACAGAAATCTGCTCTATACAGGTGTCACAAGAGCAAGAAGTTGTGTAACGATTTTGGGGAGCAGTGCGACCGTGCAGGAGATGGTTGATAATAATTATCAAAACCGACGTTATACCGGTCTGTCAGAAAGAGTGAAAGAGTTATTCGGGACAGTTGGTTCCTAATGGGAGTATTAAATGAAAAATTCGTTCAAGTTTTTCTATGGGATGCTTCTGGATTTGCTCTATCCAAGAAGATGTCCTGTCTGTGATAAGGCGGTTAAGCCGTTCGGCAGCCTTATCTGTGAGGAATGTGAGAAAAAAATTAAATATGTAAAAGCGCCATATTGTCAGAAATGCGGAAAAGAATTGAGAGATAAAAGAGCACTTTTTTGTCATGACTGTGCACATAAAGAGCATAAATATGACAGAGGGATGGCACTTTTTTCCTATCCGAGTGTGGCAGAATCCATATACCGTTTTAAATATCATGGAAGACAAGAATACGCAGCATATTATGCACAGCGGATGGCGCACGTTTTAGGAGAAAAGATTTTGTCTTTACATCCGGATGCTTTAGTGCCGGTTCCGATACATTCCTCTAAAAAAGCTGTGAGAGGATATAATCAGGCAGAGGTGCTTGCAAAAGAACTTGGTCAGATTTTAAATGTCCCGGTAGAGACAAAACTAATCAAAAGAGTACGAAAAACCGTACCCATGAAAGAATTACCTGTCGGAGAAAGACAAAATAATTTGAAAAAGGCTTTTAAAATCTGTCATAATGATGTAAAATTAATTACGATTGTAATTATTGATGATATTTATACGACAGGAAGTACAATCGATGCTATGGCGTATGAACTGCGTCAGGCAGGTATTAAGCATATTTATTTTGCGGCATTAGCTATAGGAAATGGAATATGATTGGAGGAAATGCTATGAATGTACGAAATTGTAAGAAATGTGGTAAAATTTTTAACTATGTATCAGGACCGCCGATTTGTATGCAGTGCAGGGAGAAAATGGAGGAAAAGTTCCAAGAAGTAAAGAAATATATTCAGGATAACCGTCTTGCATCCATTCCGCAGGTAGCGGAAGCATGCGAAGTTTCTACGAATCAAATTCATCAGTGGCTGCGTGAAGAGCGTCTGGAGCTTGCTGAGGGTTCCGGTATTGCGCTGCTTTGTGAGAATTGTGATGCACCGATTCAGTCAGGTCGGTTTTGCGAGAAATGTAAGAGTTCAATGGCAAATAAATTAAGTGACAGCATTAGGAAACCGGAAGCGCCGAAACCGCAACTTAAGAAGAAGGATACTAAAGAGAACCCTAAGATGCGCTTCTTGAACTAGCTGTAGACGGGAGATTTTCATGCTGAATGAAGAGCGTGTAATTTTGATGACCAAACTGGCCTCTTATGAAACGAATGAAGGCAAGAAGAATGTAGCGATTGGTAATTATTTTCGCAGTGATTATATCGGCTGGCAGGTATTAAAATCCATTATAAGTGCAACGATTGCATTTGTAGTGGTTTTTGCCATGTATATTTTTTATGATTTTGAAGTCTTTATGATGGATATTTATAAAATGGATTTATTGGAATTTGGCAAAAAGGTTTTGAAGATGTATGTCGGCGTGGTAGGTTCTTATGCCGTGATTTCTTATATTGTTTATGCTTACCGTTATAGCCGGGCGCGCAAGAGTTTAAGACTGTACTATATGAACTTGCGGAAATTAGCGAGCATGTATAGTCATAAGCAATTATGATACATTTTGAGAGGAAGAAAAATGACAACGTTACTTGTTGTGAAACAGTATATGAAGCTGTTTTACAGTAAATTTGAGATTTATATTACGCCTTTTTTAAAATTTATGCTGGCATTTATTGCCCTCATGCTGATTAATTCGCATTTGGGATATATGAGGGGAATTGACAGATTGACAGTTGTTCTGATTGCAGCGTTGATGTGTTCTTTTATGCCAACTAATTTTATTGTGATTATGGCGGCTCTTTTTACATTGTTACATTTATATGCCCTTAGTCTGGAATGTACAGTTGTGGTAGGAGTAGCATTTCTGCTCATGTTTTTACTGTATTTCAGATTTTCGCCTAAGGATACGGCGGTGGTTGTGCTGACACCGATTTGTTTTCTGATGAAAATTCCGTATGTGATTCCGATTTCCATGGGACTGGTTGGAACACCGGCATCTGCCGTATCTGTGGCATGCGGTGTTATCGCATACTATATGATTCATTATGTCACGGAAAATGACACAATATTAAGCAGCATGACGGATGAGGAAATTGCGGCAAAGTTTAAAATTGTGATTGACGGCATTCTGAACAATAAAGAAATGGTTGTAACGATTGTGGCGTTTGCGGTTACATTGACTTTGGTTTATGTTATCCGGAGACTGAGTATTGATTATGCCTGGACCATTGCAATGGTGGCAGGTGCATTTGTGAATATTATGGTTATTCTGATTGGCGATTTGATGTTTGATACGGAAGTTTCGCTGCCCGGAGCAATCGTTGGGACAATTATTTCTTTTCTGCTGACGGTGGTGCTGCAGTTTTTTGTATTTCATGTGGACTACAGCAGAACGGAAAAAGTACAATTTGAAGATGATGAATACTATTATTATGTGAAAGCAGTGCCGAAAGTAACGATGGCAAGACCAGAGAAGCAGGTTAAACACATTGCAGGACAGCCAAAGAGCAAAAATATAAAATAAAGATAAGTAGGAATTATTATGCAGCAGGTTAATATCTTAATTGAAAAATATTTATCTAAATTGCATATGCCGTCTATCATCTGGACAGATGTGGCGGAAATCTTTATTATTGCGTTTGTACTGTATCATATACTGCTCTGGATTAAAAACACAAGAGCATGGGCGCTTTTGAAAGGTGTTTTAGTAATCGGGGCTTTTATATTGATTGCAGTTTTTTTTGAAATGAACACGATTTTATGGATTGTTACGAATCTGTTCAGTATTGCTGCGATAGCGATAGTCGTTGTATTGCAGCCGGAGTTGCGAAAAGCATTGGAAGAACTGGGGAGAAAGAATTTTATTCCTTCTATTCTGGCGTTTGACTCCGCAAAAGCGGATGGCGGTCGTTTAACGGACCGTACTATCAATGAGATTGTGAAAGCTTCTGTAGAAATGGGTAAGGTAAAAACAGGAGCTTTGATTGTCATACAGAATGAACAGCCGCTAAACGAATATGAACGAACCGGTATTGATGTGGATGCCATTGTTTCTAGTCAGCTCCTTATTAATATTTTTGAACATAACACACCGTTACATGACGGTGCGGTTATTGTAAAAGACAACCGTGTCAGCGCGGCGACATGCTATCTGCCGTTGTCGGACAATATGGCGCTTAGTAAGGAACTTGGAACAAGGCATCGTGCGGGAGTTGGTATTTCTGAGGCAACGGATTCTATGACAGTCATTGTTTCGGAGGAAAACGGTAAAATAAGCGTTGCCTATCATGGCGAATTAGAACGTGGTCTGGATGCGGAGCGGCTGCGTGATCGTCTCCACACCATTCAGAATAAACCGGCAGAGGAGAAAAAACGGAAGTTGTGGAAAGGCAGGTCCAGAAATGAAGAATAGTTTAATGCGGAACTGGGGATTGAAGCTGGCTTCTTTTCTGGTTGCCGTTATTCTATGGGTTATCGTTACAAATATCAATGACCCGGTCGGAACACTCAGGGCTTATAACGTACCTGTTAAAATTCAGAATGCGGATTTGATCACCAATAACGGACAGGTGTATGAGGTACTGGACGGTACGGACGTTATTGATACTGTTACTATAACGGCAAAACGCTCTATTATTGATTCTTTGAATGAGAGCAATATTGTTGCTGTTGCGGATATGAACGACCTTACAAGACTCAATACAATCAATATCCGCTTATCGACTAACAAGTATAATGATAAGCTGGAAAGTATTAAAGGAAATATAGACAGCGTTAAATTAAATATCGAGAATGAAAGAACAAAGACACTGCAGCTGCGGACAGAAACAACGGGTACGGTAAAAGAGGGATATATGGTAGGCGATATGACGGCGGAGCAGAACCTGATAGCAATATCCGGACCGGAATCCATTATTTCACAGGTGAAAAGAGCGGTTGCATCGGTAGATATTTCCGGATTTACCAACAATATTGGAACAGATGCGGAAATTCGCCTATATGATGAAAACGACAGACTCGTTACGTCAAATACGATTGTTAAAAATATCAGCAAGGTACGTGTCACCGTAGAAATATTAGAGACGAAGACCGTTGCTGTGAATTGGAAAACATCCGGCGTTCCGGCGAAAGGTTATCTGGCAACGGGAGAAATTTCCGCAACGAGAAACAATGTTATGATTGCCGGAAAGTCTAAGCTGATAGAGAGTATTGATTCTATTGAGATTCCGGATACAGTGCTGGATATTACCGGCGTAACGGAAAACTTTGAGACATTTATAGATTTGAACGATTATCTTCCTGACGGAGTAATTCTTGCAGAGGAGGATTTTGAAGGAAAAGTCCGTGTCGATGTTATGGTGGAACCGGTTGTAGAAAAAGCGGTTACTATGCAGGTAAACAGAATTCAAATTCTGAATATGCCGGCAGAATTTGAATATGAGATTTTGGAAGAAGAGGATACGTATGAAATTACGTTAGTCGGTCTGGCACGGGATTTGGATGAACTGGATATCGACACTTTACAGGCATCAATCGATATAGCGGCATTTATGGAAGAAAGAGGTATGGAAGAGATGAGCGCCGGTAACTATACGATTAATCTGACCTTTAATCTGGAAGAGGATAAAATAACGGAGAAAAATGCGACCAGTATAAGACTGGATATATCAGAGCGAGAATAATGTGAAAAGCTTCACATTGAGAGAAAGGCGAGGTATTATAATGAGCAGATTGTTTGGTACGGATGGTGTCAGAGGTGTGGCAAATGAGGAATTGACACCGCAGCTTGCAATGCAGCTGGGGCAGGCAGGGGCTTACGTGCTTTCCAGAGAAAATGAGCATAAACCGACGATTATGGTGGGATGTGACACCAGAATTTCAGGTGATATGCTGGCAAATGCACTTATGGCAGGAGCTTGTTCCGTAGGAGCTAATGCGGTTTATGTAGGTGTTGTTCCTACCCCCGCAGTTGCTTATCTGACAAGAAAATACAAAGTGGATGCAGGTGTTGTGATTTCTGCGTCCCATAATACAGTGGAGTTTAACGGCATTAAGTTTTTCGACGGTAACGGGTATAAACTGCCGGACTCTCTGGAAGATGAAATTGAAGCGCTTATCCGTAATGGTATGCAGGGTATTAAATTCCCAATTGGCGCAGGTATCGGTAAAATTAAATACCGCACCGATGCCAGAGAAGAGTATATTAACCATGCAATTCAGGCTGTCAAGGTAGAACTACAGGGTATGAAAATTGTCGTAGACTGCGCAGAGGGAGCGTCTTTCTATACTTCAGTAGAAGCCCTGAAAGAATCAGGCGCAGAAATTGTTGCTATCCACAACAATCCGGATGGCACCAATATTAATGCAAACTGTGGGTCCACACATATGCAGGAGCTGCAGGCAAGAGTTGTTTATGAGAAAGCTAATTTAGGTCTTGCGTTTGATGGTGATGCCGACCGTCTGCTTGCAGTAGACGAAAACGGTAAAATTGTAGACGGCGATCAGATTATGGCGATTGTTGGATGTCATATGAAAGAGCAGGGAAAACTGAAGCATGATATTATCGTAGCTACCGTCATGAGTAACCTCGGATTCTTCCTGATGGGAGAGAAAAATAATATTCATATAGAGCAGACGAAAGTTGGAGACAGATATGTATTGGAGAGAATGCGTGAGATTGGTGCAAGCCTTGGCGGTGAGCAGTCAGGTCATGTTATCTTCTTAGATGAAAATACAACAGGAGATGGACTGCTCAGTGCACTTCATTTGCTACAGGTTGTGGTAGAAACAAAAAAACCTCTTTCTGAGCTGGCAAAGGTAATGGAAGTGATGCCGCAGGCGCTTGTCAATGCAAAGGTACCAAATCATAAGAAAGAGCATTATATGGACTATCCTGAAATTGCGGATGCAATTGCTGCATTAGATAAGAAGTTTGCAGGAGAAGGACGTGTTTTAATCAGACCATCAGGAACCGAGCCGTTAGTGCGTGTTATGATTGAGGGCAAAGACCAGAAGATGATTGAGACGGAAGCAAAGAAATTGGCAGAGTTAATACAGAACTGTATGCTCTAGTTGCAATTCTTGCAGAGATTATGTATAATAGAAAAGAGATTGGTATTATGAATTGGAGGGGATGAGGGTATGGTAAGTCAAAAAGTAGTCATAAAGAACCCGACAGGGCTACATCTAAGACCAGCAGGTATCCTATGCAAGGAAGCGATGAAATTTAAATCATTGATTACCTTTTCATTCAAGGAAAATACAGCGAACGCGAAAAGCGTATTGAGCGTGTTGGGTGCATGTGTCAAGTGCGGAGATGAGATTGAATTTGTATGTGATGGGGAAGATGAAGAAGAAGCATTAAAATCTCTCGTCAGCGCTATTGAGAATGGTCTAGGCGAATAATACTATCCAATAAGCCCGTTGTATTGACGGGCTTTTTTATTTGCACAGGGGAAAAGCTTCCCCACTCGATTTAAGAAAAAAGAAAGGAATGGTTATTAAAAATGTTAAACTATCAAAGATATAAAAAAAATCCGGTTGTAGATTATCCGGAAAGAGAATGGCCGAATAAGGAAATTGTCAAAGCCCCTGTTTGGTGCAGCGTGGATTTGCGTGACGGAAATCAGGCATTGATTGATCCGATGATTGTGCAGGAGAAAATTGAGTTTTTTAATTATCTGATTAAACTTGGATTTAAAGAGATTGAAATAGGTTTTCCGGCTGCGAGTCAGATTGAGTTTGACTTTTTACGTCAGTTGATAGACCGCAAAATGATACCGGATGATGTGGTTGTGCAGGTATTGACGCAGTGCCGTGAAGAATTGATTGACAGAACTTTTGAATCGATTGAGGGCTGTAAGCAGGCGGTTGTCCATATCTATAATTCTACTTCCACATTGCAGAGAGATGTAGTATTTAACATGAATAAAGACCAGATTACCAATATTGCCGTTGAGGGTACTAAAATGGTAAAAGAACGTGCAAAAAATTTCCCGGGTAAAATTATTCTGGAATATTCTCCAGAGAGTTTTACCGGAACGGAGTTGGATTATGCGTTGGAAATCTGTACCGCCGTGCAGGAAACATGGGGACCGACAAAAGAGGAGCCGATAATTATTAATCTGCCCTCTACCGTAGAGATGAATACACCGAATGTTTACGCAGACCAGATTGAATGGATGAATAAACATTTTAAGAATCGTGAGAGCATCATTTTAAGCGTGCATCCGCACAATGACAGGGGAACAGGCGTCGCAAGTGCAGAACTGGCATTGTTGGCAGGTGCTGAGCGCGTTGAGGGAACATTGTTTGGAAACGGGGAAAGAACCGGTAATGTAGATATTTTGAATATTGCTTATAATATGTTCTCTCAGGGAATCGACCCTAAACTCAGCATTGAGCATATCAATGAGAGTATTGAAATTTATGAAAGATGCTGTAAACTGCCGATTCATCCCAGACATCCTTACGCAGGGAAAATGGTCTTTACGGCGTTCTCCGGCTCTCATCAGGACGCTATTAACAAAGGTGTAAAAGCAATGAAAGAGCGTGAGAGCAAAATCTGGCAGGTTCCATATCTGCCGATTGACCCGGCGGATATCGGGAAGGAATATGAACCGATTGTCAGAATTAATTCCCAGTCCGGCAAAGGCGGCGTTGCTTTTATTATGGATACTTATTTTGGATTCAAGCTGCCAAAGGGTATGCACAAAGAATTTGCCAATGTGATTCAGGAGATTTCCGAGAAACAGGGTGAGGTTTCACCGGATCAGATTATGGAGTGTTTCCGGGAGGAATATTTGAACCGCAAAGAGCCGATTCATTTCCGCAAGCTGCGTGTGGATGATTTGAGTGACGAGACAAAATCACAATTTGATACAAGAGTATCGGTTACGTATACGGACCATGGTGAGACAAAAGTATATGAGGCAGTTGGTAACGGCCCGATTGATGCAGCGAAAAGGGGATTGAAAGAAGAACTTTCCGTTGATATTAAAATTCTGGATTATGAGGAGCATGCATTACAGAGCGGCTCTAATTCCCAGGCAGCGGCATATATCCATTTGCTGGATGTAGACAGCGGTAAAGTTACTTATGGTGTTGGCGTAAGCTCCAATATTACAAGAGCGTCTGTCAGGGCGATTTTCTCCGCAATTAATCGTTTGGGGCTTGGCGAGAAGTAAAAGTGTGAAAAATATATTTTTCACACTATGAAAGGAGTGGTTATTATCATGGAACGAAAAATAGAAGAGCTGGCTCGTATCATAAAAGAGAGTGATAACATTGTATTCTTCGGCGGAGCAGGAGTTTCCACGGAAAGCGGCATACCGGATTTTCGCAGCGTTGATGGCTTATATAACCAGAAATATGATTATCCTCCGGAAACGATTTTAAGCCATAGCTTTTACCGGCAGAAGACAGCGGAGTTTTATCGTTTTTATCGTGATAAGATGCTGTGTCTGGATGCAAAACCCAATGCGGCGCATTTAAAGCTTGCCGAGTGGGAAAAAGAGGGAAAGTTAAAAGCGGTTATTACACAGAATATAGACGGACTGCATCAGGCGGCGGGCAGTAAAGTAGTGCTGGAACTGCATGGTTCCGTACTGCGCAATTACTGTGAAGAGTGCGGGAAGTCCTATGATGCCGAATACATTCTGCATTCCGAGGGTGTGCCGACATGTTCATGCGGCGGAAGTATTAAACCGGATGTTGTTTTATATGAAGAGGGACTGGACCAAAAGACACTGCAGGATGCTGTGCGTTATATCAGCGAAGCGGACGTCCTTATTATCGGAGGAACTTCCCTTGCCGTATATCCGGCGGCAGGTCTGATTGATTATTACCGCGGTAATAAACTGGTATTAATTAATAAAACACCGACGCCACGGGATGGCGCGGCAGATTTCGTTGTGCAGGGCAGCATCGGGGAAATTTTCTCGCAGTTATGATATGAGGGTTCAAAATGGATATTCAGGTTGGCGATATCGTGAAACTAAAGAAGCAGCATCCCTGCGGTTCAAAAGAATGGGAAGTGCTGCGTATTGGGGCGGATTTCCGCTTAAAATGCCGGGGATGCGGACACCAGATTATGATTGCACGCAGGCAGGTGGAGAAGAATATCAAAGAAATTATGCCAAAAACATGAAAAACTTTTCTTTAAAAGATTGAAAATCACGAAATATTATGGTATTATAATAGTCCGTGATGTTATTTATTAACAAACAGTCAAAATTATCCTTGCTCCTGCTGAAAAGAGGGGCCAGAGACCAAAAGGAGGTAACAAGCATGAACAAATATGAGTTAGCCGTTGTTGTTAGTGCGAAAATCGAAGATGACGAGAGAGCTGCAACAGTAGAAAAATGTAAAGCTCTGATTGAAAGATTCGGTGGACAAGTTACGAACGTTGATGACTGGGGTAAGAGAAGATTAGCTTACGAAGTACAGAAAATGAAAGACGCATTTTACTACTTCATCCAGTTCGACGCTGAGAGCACTGTCCCGGCTGAAATTGAGAGCCGTGTTCGTATTATGGACAATGTAATCAGGTACTTGTGCGTGAGACAAGACGAGAAAAAGTAGAAAGAGGTACTTAATGAATAAAGTTATTCTCATGGGGCGTTTAACAAGAGATCCTGAAGTAAGGTATTCTCAAGGTGATAACGCAATGGCGATTGCCAGATATACATTAGCTGTAGACCGTAGATTCAACCGTAACGGAGATGAAAATACTGCAGATTTTATTAACTGTGTTGCATTCGGCAGAGCAGGCGAGTTTGCAGAGAAGTATTTCCGGAAAGGAATCAAGATTGCAGTGACAGGACGCATCCAGACAGGAAGTTATACGAATAAGGATGGCGTTAAAGTGTATACAACAGATGTCGTTGTTGAAGAACAGGAATTTGCTGAGAGCAAAAACAGCAGTTCGGGCGATGGGGGATATGTCGGTGGAGGAAGCAGACCCGAGCCGTCAGCGGCCGGAGACGGATTTATGAATATTCCGGACGGAATCGATGAAGAACTGCCTTTCAATTAACAAAATTTGATAGGAGGTAATAAATATGGCTTATAATAAAACAGAAAAGCCTGAATTCCCTGCAAAGAGAAAAGGCGGAATCCGCAGAAGAAAAAAAGTATGCGTATTTTGTGGAAAAGATAATCTGATTGACTACAAAGATGTAAATAAATTGAAAAGATATGTTTCTGAGAGAGGTAAGATTCTTCCCAGAAGAATTACCGGCAATTGTGCAAAGCACCAGAGAGCATTGACAGTAGCAATCAAGCGTGCAAGACATGTGGCATTGATGCCTTATGTTCAGGATTAATTAGATTAGGTATCATAAGGATAAGAAATGCAACTTTAAAGGCGGAGCAGTGTGCTCTGCCTTTTTTGCATAAGAACAGAGAAATCTTATTCATTTGTAAAACACTATATCTGTCACATTATGAAGAAAAACAACAATATATTGATGTGGCATGATTTTCCAAAAAATGATATACTTATGATGTTATGTAATCGTAAAACTGGAAAAGTGTGTATATCGACGATAGACAAGAGGATATGATGAAAAATAGTGTAAAATTAAAAGGAAGACTAAAGTCTTACTTACAGTCTTCTTTATATCTGGGATTTTTGCTGATAATAGTAGATGTTCTGATATATTTTATTGATTATCGGGCCGGCTTGGTACTGACCTGTTTTATCATCTTTTATCTTGCAATAATCCTTTCCTTGATGTTTTACAATAAGCCGATTATTATCAATGAATTGATTAGTTTTGCCACGCAGTACGGACAGATACAGAGGCGTCTTTTGCGGGATTTGGATTTGCCGCATGCCCTGCTTGATGAGAACGGTAAAATTATCTGGACAAACATTGCGTTTGAAAAAGCCGTGGACAAGGATAAGGGATATCGGAAATCTATTACCTCACTTTTCCCATCCATTACAAAAGACAGGCTTCCGGGAAGTGCAAGGGAAGATGAAATAGAACTGAAGATTGATTACGGAACACGTAATTATATAGCCAAATTAAAGAAGATATCTTTAAAAGAGATGGCGCAGAATAGCGATATCATTGAAGCGAAAGGTTATGACGGTTATCTGATTGCCTTATATTTGTTTGATGAAACGGCATTAAAGATTGCTTTGCAGGAAGTAGATGACCAGAGCCTTGCAGTTGGATTGATTTATCTTGATAATTACGAAGAGGCGCTGGAAAGTGTAGAGGAGGTCAGACGTTCTCTTTTAATTGCGTTGATTGATAGAAAAGTAAATAAATACATTGCTGCGCTGGATGGAATTTGTAAGAAAATCGAAAAGGATAAATACCTGATTATTATGCGGAAAAAGGCTGCGGCTTTATTACAGGAGAATCGTTTCGACTTATTAGAGGATGTTAAGACGGTCAATATCGGTAACGAAATGGCAGTTACGTTAAGTGTTGGTGTAGGACTGAGTGGATTGACTTATGCACAGAATTATGAATTTGCCAGAAATGCGATAGATTTGGCATTAGGGCGCGGCGGTGATCAGGCGGTTGTCAAAATGCCTGAGAACGTTATGTATTACGGCGGTAAGAGCCAGCAGATAGAGAAGAGCACCCGTGTCAAAGCGAGAGTCAAGGCACATGCACTAAAAGAAATTATCTCTATTAAAGACGAAGTATATGTTATGGGACACCGTCTGGGCGATACGGACAGCTTTGGTGCGGCGGTCGGTATTTACCGGATTGCTAAAACGCTGGGAAAACAGGCACACATTGTTTTAAATGATGTTACGGCATCTATGCAGCCTATGGTGGAGATGTTTAGGAATAACGATGATTATGAAGATGACATGATTGTAAACAGTTCACAGGCGTTGGAGATGATTGGGGGCAATGCGGTACTGGTCGTTGTCGATGTGAATAAACCGAGTATTACGGAATGTCCGGATTTGTTAAAGCACTGTAATTCTATTGTTGTATTCGACCATCACAGGCAAGGGTCGGAAATTATTGAAAATGCAACTCTATCCTATATTGAAGCGTATGCTTCATCTACCTGCGAAATGGTTTCCGAGATATTGCAGTATATCAGCGATACGCTGCGGATTAAGTCGGAAGAGGCAGATTGTCTCTATGCCGGTATGATAATTGATACGAACAACTTCATGACAAAAACCGGTGTCAGGACATTTGAGGCGGCAGCCTTTCTGCGTAGAAATGGCGCGGACGTAACAAGGGTACGTAAATTATTCCGTGATGATGCAGCGGAGTATAAGGCGAAAGCGGATGCAGTCAGTCAGGCGGAGATATACAGACAGTCCTATGCTATTTCCGTCTGTAGGGGCGAACACGTGCAGAGCCCTACGGTCGTAGGAGCCCAGGCGGCAAATGAATTATTGAATATTAAGGGAATTAAGGCGAGTTTCGTCATGACGGCATATAATGGGGCGATTTATGTTTCCGCACGTTCTATTGATGAAGTTAATGTACAGCTTGTTATGGAGCGAATGGGCGGCGGCGGACATATGAATGTAGCGGGATGTCAGGTGCAGGGCAGCGTAGAAGATGCTATCGGCATGCTGAAACAGACGTTGGATACGATGATTGAAGAAAGAGAATTAGAGTAAGAAAGGTTTGGTAATTAATATGAAAGTTATTTTATTGCAGGATGTTAAGTCATTAGGCAAAAAAGGTGAAATTATTAATGTCAGTGATGGTTATGCCAGAAATTTCATTTTGCCGAAAGGATTGGGAGTAGAGGCGGATGCTAAAAATCTGAATGATTTGAAACTACAGAAAGCAAATGATGAAAAAGTAGCAAAAGAACAGTTAGAGGCTGCAAAGGAATTTGCAAAGGTATTGGAGACAAAAGAAGTAGTTGTAAAAATGAAGTCCGGCGAGGGCGGAAAGACATTTGGATCTATTTCCTCCAAGGAAATTGCGGCAGAAGCAAAAAAACAATGCGATTTGGAGTTGGATAAAAAGAAGATTCAATTACCGGAAGCAATCAAAGCGCTGGGAGTTTATGAGGTTAGCGTAAAACTTCATACAAAAGTAACAGGAAAACTGAAAGTAAAAGTTGTTGAAGAATAGAGAAATAACAAAAGGGATGGAGACGGAACATGCCACAGCAGCTGGAAGAGGCATTGTTAAAAAGAATATTACCGCACAGTATTGAGGCAGAACAGTCAGTCATCGGTTCCATGATTATGGATAGAGAGGCAATCGTTGTCGCTTCGGAAATCATTATGGGAGATGACTTTTACAGTAAACAGTATGGTATTCTTTTTGAAACTATGGTGGAACTGAATGATGAGGGCAAGCCGGTTGATCTGGTAACATTGCAGGACAGGCTGAAAGAAAAAGATGTACCGCCGGAAGTCAGCAGCCTTGAGTTTGTCAGGGACTTGATTACAGCAGTTCCGACATCTGCTAATATAAAATACTATGCGAATATTGTAGCGGAAAAATCAACCCTTCGTAAATTGATTAAGCTGAATGAAGAAATTGCCAATACATGCTATGTAGGCAAAGAGAACCTGGAAGTTATTCTGGAAGATACGGAGAAGCGTGTTTTTGATTTGGTGCAGCGCAGAAATATGGAAGATTTTGTGCCCATTAGGCAGATTGTTATGAATGCGATGGACAGAATTGAGAAAGCTTCACACAATAAAGGAAATGTGACAGGCGTAGCGACAGGATTTATAGATCTTGATTATAGAACAGCCGGTATGCAGCCATCAGACCTGATTCTTGTGGCGGCAAGACCGTCTATGGGTAAGACGGCTTTCGTTTTAAATATTGCGCAATATGTAGCTTTTAAGCAGAATCAGACAGTAGCAATTTTCAGTTTGGAAATGTCAAAAGAGCAGTTGGTGAATCGTCTGTTTTCTATGGAATCGAAAGTTGATTCCCAGCACTTGCGAACAGGAAATCTTTCGGATGAGGAATGGGAGAAGTTAATTGAAAGTGCAGGTCTTATCGGAAAGTCTAATTTGATTATAGACGATACACCGGGTATCAGTATTTCGGAACTGCGCTCTAAATGTCGTAAATATAAGCTGGAACATCATTTGGACATGATTATTATTGATTATTTGCAGTTGATGTCGGGAAGCGGACGCGGTACAGATTCCAGACAGCAGGAAATTTCAGATATTTCCCGCTCCCTGAAAGCTCTGGCAAGGGAACTGAATGTACCGGTTCTGGCATTGTCACAGCTTAGCCGTGCCGTAGAGCAAAGACCGGATCATAGACCGATGCTTTCGGATTTGCGTGAGTCCGGTGCGATTGAACAGGATGCCGATGTGGTGATGTTTATTTACCGTGATGATTATTACAATAAAGATACGGAGAAAAAAAATATTGCGGAAATCATCATTGCAAAACAGAGAAATGGTCCTATTGGTACGGTGGAGCTAGTCTGGCTGCCTGATTTTACCAAGTTTGGCAACTTACAAAAATAAAGCAACACAAAAATATAAAATAGCATATAGAACACATACAAAAGAAGACAAGCCTAAATTAGGTTTGTCTTTTGTGCTAAAAAGAAGGGGGAATGGAAATGGGTCAGGAAATGCTATTGATTTCAGAAGCAGCAAAACAGGTACAGGTGGAAACTCATGTTCTGCGTTACTGGGAGGAGGAACTGCATCTTCCCATTAAAAGAAATGATATGGGACATCGTTATTACACGATGGAGGATGTTGCGCAGTTTAAAGAAATTAAGGTATTAAAGGAGCAGGGACTGCAGTTAAAAGCAATCAGAACGATTCTGCAAAAGGAGGGACAGGAGAATATGGCATCGGACAAGTCGAAAGAAGATGCGGCGATGGATTACCTTATCGGAAAAAAACAAAAATACATTGTTTCTTTATCAGGAGAGGAGAGCAGAGAGGAAAAAGCCAGCAGACTGCAATATCTGCTTCAGCATATGATGGTAGAAGCTGTAAAAAATGCCAACAGAGAACTTTGTACGGAAATAAAAGAAAGTATTTTAAAGGAATTAGACTATCAGTTCCGTGCCAGAGAAGAACGGGAAGAAGAACGCTGGAAACAGGAAGAAGAGCATTTCCGCAAAATAGATGAAATGCTTCGGGAAAGACAAAAAATCAAAGAAAAAGCGCCTAAAAGCAAGCGAGAGAAGAAGAGTGGGAAGAAGAGCTGGATTGGGGGATGAATTAGATATACCATTCGATGCATTGCAAGAAGCGGCCCTCTCCCGGTTTATGTGGCGGAGTGGCAGTCAGACCGCGTTTAACCAGTTCTTCGTTGATGCCGCCAAAGAGAATATGATATAGCTCATTTGCGATTTCTCCGAAGGGGACACCGTGTCTTATAGCGGTAATCGCCAGGTGAGATTGCGTCTCCTGCAGGGTATTTACTACTTCATCGTAAATATTTTCTTTTATCAGTGCCGCCAAACGCCTGATAATTGGCTCATCAGTCTGATAGAATACCGGGACACAGATTCTTCCATTTTCAGCATATCCGAACAGTTCCAGAATAGCGAGACATTCCGGCTGACACCCATTGCCTTGCAGAAGGGATTGAGTGCTGGCAAGAAGGAGTTGACGCTCTTTGCCTTTAGGCAGCTTATTCAGTAACTCATCTGCCTGTTTGAAGCGTTCCGGCAGATATTCCTCTTCCCGCAGGCGGAAACAGCGATAGAGGTCGAAACGATTTCCGTCCGCATCGCCGAAGGATTCTAAGGCTATCTCTCCGTCTGTCAGACGGTTATAGGAGCATAGCAAACCATCGGAGAATTGTTTCAGTTCCGGGCAGTCCTCATAAATCACAGAAAGGTAATCCAGTCCTGAAGGATGGAGCCGGGAGATAGCAACAGTATCTCTGCTCAGCCAGTCGAAGAAAAAGCCGTCAAAAATCATACCACAGAGAATATGGTATAAATTCCTCTGTGGGTCAAAACTATTGTTAATCTCGCTGACAATATTCCATAGCGTATCGCGGAGCTCCCACAGTCTATCTGATAGCGGAGCCGCAGTCGTAGAGGAAAAGGCTTTTAAGGCAGGCACGTCTTCTGCCAAAAAGATAGGGGTATCGTAAGCAATCTTCCCATCATTCTCGCGTAAAACTCCGGATGTAATCAGCCTTGTTACTGCCTCTGCGCCAAATTCGTCACATAGCTGGGTAAAAGAGCTGGCTAATGGGGGAAAATCGGCAACCCGGGATAATATAGCGTCCGCTTGGGTATTTATGATTCGACGGGGATTGTCGGGGTTTTCCGATTCCGAATCCGCATCAAAATTTTCAAATAAAAAATAAGAAAAACTTTTCATAGAGTACCTCTTAACACAAAAGCATCCAACCAATTAAGTTGGATGCCCTTTTATCTTTTTTGAGTTGTTTAAGCCTGAGCAATAGAACCTGTCGGGCAAGCTCCTGCACAAGAACCGCAATCAATACATTTGTCAGCGTCAATTTCGAATTTGCCGTCTCCCATGCTGATTGCACCTACAGGGCACTGTGCTTCGCAAGCACCACAAGCTACGCAAGCGTCACTAATTGCATATGCCATAATCTTATCCTCCTTATCCTATTATCATGTAAAGCATATTGATATAAATATATCAATCTAACCTATATTTTAATATAAAAGAAAGGAATATACAAGCAAAAAAGGGTAACTTTTAGCCGCTAACTTTTAGCAAGTTCCGCACGGCGTTTCCGGATACCGTCCAAAATCACTTCTTTTTTGGCAAGCAAATCTTTCTTTTCCATTGCAGGGACGCCTTTTAACTTATACTCTATGCCTAATTTTTCATACTTGCTTTCTCCCATTGTATGATAAGGAAGCGCGTCTAATGCCTTCACATTCTTAAATTCACCAATAAAATAACCGAGGTCAAATAAATATTTATCATCATCCGTAATACCGGGCACAATGACATGACGAATCCACATATCGACATTTTTCTCGTTGAGGTATCTTGCAAAGGCAAGAATGCCCTCATTAGGCTGAGAAGTCAGCTCCTTATGTTTTTCAGGGTCAATATGTTTGATATCCAACATAACAAGGTCTGTCATAGTCATGAGTTTATCGAGTTTTGCAAGCCATTCCGGGTTTGCATTGGTTTTATAGGCAATACCGGAGGAATCAATACAGGTATGAATGCCTTTTTGTTTGGCAATGGTAAATAAGTCGAGCAAAAAATCGACCTGCATTAAAGGTTCCCCGCCTGTTACGGTAATACCGCCCCCTTTGTAGAAACTGATATTCCGCTCATATTGTTCAATAATATATTCCGGTTCCATTAATGTGCCGCCATTCATATCCCATGTATCAGGATTGTGGCAGTATGCACATCTCATCGGACAGCCCTGTACGAAAACAACGAATCTGACACCCGGACCGTCTACCGTACCGAAACTTTCTAAAGAATGGATTCTTCCTTGCATAATTTAGCGCCTTCTTTCCGTATAGCTTTTTACAATATTAATATATATAGTATAACCTGTAGCAAGTAAAAAAACCAGTCTTTTCAAAAAGAGTCACAAGGAGTTTTGAACTAAAAAACAGGACCTTGAAAAAATTTTTATAAAAATTCTTCAAAGTCCTGTTATTTTTACTTATTTATTTCTCTGTCTATCCCTTAGATGCTCTCATGGAATGTACGGGAGATAACGTCAGCCTGCTGTTCCGGAGTCAGTTTAATGAAGTTTACTGCATAACCGGAAACACGGATTGTCAACTGAGGATAATTCTCAGGATGTTTCTGAGCGTCTAATAAAGTATCTCTGTTCAGTACATTTACATTAAGATGATGACCGCCTTTTGTTGCGTAACCATCCAATAAGGATACAAGATTCTCAACTTGAGCTGTATTTTCTGCCATTTTTAATTCCTCCTTTATTTTTATCATAGTTATCGTTTAGTGGAAGTCGTCCAGACCCTGTTCCAAAGTTGGAACGCTGCAAGCTAACGGGGTTCTGGAACAGTCCGTACATCCCATTGTCTGTACTTTTTTGGAAGCATCGATTTCGTTATCGACATCGACATTCACATGTCCGACTCCCTGCGCCATGCCGGCATCCAACATTTTTACGAAATCGTCAATCATTTGATTCTCGTCCATGACAACCTCCTTTTTTATTTCTTTTCACCTTATTATTTGTTTAAGTCTACTTCAAGATCTCCTGCAAATACCTGATCTTCTTTACCAAGTGCGCCAGGGATGATGGTAAATGTATTGGAGATACCATCCTGTGCATCCTTGAACGGAAGTTTGGATACGGAAGATAAGGAAGCTACTGCACCGTGAGTATCACGTCCGTGCATCGGGTTAGCGCCCGGAGCAAACGGCTGTCCTTTTCTACGTCCGTCAGGTGTGTTACCTGTAGCCTTACCATAAGTTACGTTAGAAGTAAT
>CAZKOR010000047.1:0-20824 GCA_964554405.1 uncultured Bacteroides sp.
GAAAGAGTACAGAATAGCTACTTATCTGGGAGCCAGAGTTGTTCAAATTCAAAACAATATGGTACGGGTGATACAAGGCAATCTGGAATTGGAGGCTCAGCTGTTGGAAGCGTCCGGACGACCTCTTAAGGCTCCGGCAAAGGGCGATATGGTAAGGACAATTCACGAAAGTGCATCCTGTCGGGCTTTCTATCGATTTCGCCAAAAAGGTCGTACTATTTTTGCCTTTGAAACAGGAAGGGCTTCTTTTGAATTTGAATATAAGGAAAGGTAAATGGGATGCCGCTCCGCGATTATGTGTCGTCGTAGAGCGGCAATTGTTATACTGCAAACTACACCTTACTGCTCTGTGCTTCCTGCTACCTGAATTTTTTCCATGCAGACCGCCAGCGGTCCTTCAAATGATTCTTCCGTCTGTATCTGACTGGAGAAGACCAAGGATTTCTGAGCTTCCAGTATATTTCCGTTGATGGATCCGCCTGTGACCGGGATCCTCTTTTCGCCGTCGCAAAGATAAGCCAGTCTGATTTCCCCTCCAAAATGCCCGCTGAAACTGTCCATCTGGAAATCAGAGAAATTCACCACTTCAAGGTATGCTCCCTGTCTCATCTCATCCAGTGTCATATTCCCTGCCGGAGCTTTGTAGCTTTCGTAATTTCCGGTGGGTTCCAGATTCAGGTAATAGGCGAAACGATTATTGCCGTGGATTATCAGAAGCTTTCCGTCCTGAATCAGTTCTCTGTCTTTCATGGGAATTCCTTCCGCACTGTACGGCACGGTGGCCTTCAGCGCCAGATTGATATTATCCTTTTTGACCGTCTCACCCTGTACATTGCAGCCAATTTGGAATGTGGAATACTTCCGGTATATCATGGAAGCTGCGGAGCGGTCCACATAATATTCATAAATATCTCTTATATAAGGACCTGACAGAATCACGCGGTATTCTCCGGCAGGCGGCGCGGACACGGCTTTTGCTCTGTCGCGGGTCATCCGCAGGGTTTCTTTGACCTTACTGCGGAGCGGTTCCGTATCACAATTTACATAAGCAAAATGCTGATAGGTTTCTACATCCTGCCCCTCCGTACACTGCGTCACGAATTCTCCCTGTACCCGGCTTTTACAGTAACTCACATCCACTCCTCTGGAATTGATGATACGGCAGGTAGTCTTTAAAACAAAAATTTCCGCGGAATTTAAGAACACATCCGTTTCCTGATCCTCTGCGAATAAAGCCTCTGTAAAACTTTGTGCAATCTCCGTCAGCGATTTGTCAGCCAGTGTTTTGTCTGTAGAGCAGTCGGAAGACTCCGGCGTCTCTTCCTGAGCATTTTCTTTTCCGGCATACAGCTCATAATACTTGTTTTTCACAAAACCAGCCGCATACAGGGCATCGCGGAACAATTCCACCATCATCTCTTCGGAATAGCTGTCCTGGACCTGAACTACGGCGGAGCCCATCATGTGACTGTCGCCATCCATAAACTCCTTGTACGCCACAACCTCTGCCTGCCTTATATCCCCCATTCTCTGCATATCAAGGGACTTGCGGATGAAATACAGTTCCGCCTTCTCCTGTTCTGTTTCAGTTATCTGATATAATTCCACCCCGCTTTTCTTTAGGGCGGATAATATTTTTTCTATCATATATTCCTCATTTCTGTGCTTTTTTATGCACTTTCAAAATTTATTTCTTATCCTGGCTTGGTAATATCCTGACTTTGCTATATCATAGCTTTATCCAAGCCTTATCCGGGCTTTCATATATGGACCGCCGTCAGATACCTTCACCCATTCCTTATAGCCCTTGCCGCACATGCCACCGCCGCCAAGTCTTATTTCGTCAGACATCATACTGATGGATTTAAGCAGATCAGGAACAAATCCCGTAAGTACAATCGGCGAATAAATCTTACCGGTAAGCTTTCCGTCTTTGATTTCCCGGGCGATGCTGACCATGCACTGGATACCCCAGTTCTTTGGATCCTCCATACCGCTGGCAGGCTGTTCTAACAGGAAGCCATAGTTGATGGAAGCAATCATATCCTCTACTTTATCAGTTCCTGCTTCAAAATATGTGTTGGTCATCCTGGTATAAGCTTTGTTTGCATATTTTTCACGCCGCCCGTTTCCGGTGGGTTCCGTCCCCAGATGCATAGCGGATTGTGCGTCGCTGATGCCTGCTTTCAGAATCCCTTTGTCAATAACGATTGTATCTCTGGCCAGTACACCTTCATCATCAAAAAAGTATGTGGCAACCTCTTTTGCAGCAGAAGCGCCGTCATGCATGGTGACTAATTCCGATGCGACTTGTTTTCCTATAAACTGTTCCGCTAAGGCTCTTTTCTTGACAAACATGTCCATTTCTACGCCATGTCCGAAAGCTTCGTGGACGATCATGCCGGTCACCTCCGGGTTACAGATGCAGTCATATTCTCCCGGCGTAATGGGTTCGCTTTCCAAAAGTTCCAATGCCGTTTTCGCTGTATCACCAATCCTGTCCTGCATATTTGCAAGCAGTTCAGCACCGCCCAGCTTGGAAAAACTGCGAAAACTGTTTTTCAGTTCCTGCCCCCTTGCAGCTACAACGGCGAATCCTCCGTTTGTCCAAAGCACGTTCTGTTCCATATCCCGGTTTCTTGACAAAAACAGCTTGCTGTACTTCTGGTATTGGGCAAAAGCCTGGCAGTCCAATACCTTGTCGCTGTATGCCCTGCCTGCCTCACTGGTCTGTGTCAGCTCCCGAATGATGGCTTCATCTCCATATTCCTGAGGGTCAATTTCATACTCCGTGCTGTCCTCGAATACCATGGCTGTATCTTTAAGCATAGCGTATACGCTTTTTTTCACTCCATCAGGAAGTTCCTGAGACATGGGGAATAATTCTCCCTTGATCTTAGACACTATTTTTTCAATTTCATTCTCTGAAATCTCATTAAAGGAATATTCCCCATAGCTTGCTCCGTCATAGACCTTCACAACAAAGCCCTGCCCCGTCAGCCAGCTGATCATGCTGACAGATGTTACGTCTTTGGTAACCGAGTAGTGTTTTCCTACGGAATCCGTTGCCAGTATGGATACATAAGGATATTCTTCCAACAGACGATCCCGCAAGTGAATTAACAAAGGCTTAATTTCCTTTAGATATTTACTTGATTTTACTTTCATTTCAGTTTTCTTCCTTTCTATTCCAGCTTCACAGCTATTATAATCTACTTTTATCGTAAATACAATATTTCCGTTATTGTGATTTGGGGCAAAAGTGCCTATAATGAATTATAAAAATGAATATCAATGAGGGTGATTTTATGGGAGTATATTTGGAGAAAGTCAAAGGCGGCAATCTGCCCATGGTATGGTTGAAAGAAGTGCTTTCAGAAAGCGGCGGTCTGACGGAAGCAGAACGCTTTTGCGACAGCACCAGAGAGTATCAGAGAAAATATAATGTGTATAAGATTTCTACAAAGGAAAAAACATATGTGCTGAAATGCTCAGACAAGACGGAGACAGTTCTTTACCGGGATTTTCTACAGGGAAAGGACTTTGCTGTGCCGCAGTATTACGGCGATACGGAATATGATGGTCATGTCTGGCTGCTGATGGAATACATTGATGGACAGGATTTGCGTCGGTTTGATCAGGAGATGGCGGTGGCAAGCGCCGATACTCTGGCTCAGATTCAGAATTTTTATTGGGGCTGCGAAGTGGAGGATGGCAGGTTCCGGAGATATTGGGAGAGGATTCATCGGAGGGCGGAATGTCTGGCAAAAGAGCCGGAAATTGCGGCAGCATACAATAAATTCCTTGAGCGGCAGAAGGACTGTCCGCGTACCTTATGCAACGGGGATTTTTTACAATTCAACGGCATCCTGCATGGGGGCAGGGTATACATGATTGACTGGGGATTCGGCGGGATTATGCCTTATGCTCTGGATATTGCCCGGTTGATTGCTCATGGGTCAGAAATGCAGGAAGACGGAGGATTTCCCTTTTATATGGATGATGAACTGCGGAAAAATTTTGTGCAGGCACAGTATGAAAGGCTGAAGCAGAAGCCGGATTGGGACAGGTATATCATGGATATCAGGCTGGCGGTACTCAATGAGTATGTGGAGTTTCTGGAAGAGGATCTTAATGATCCTGAGGTCAGCCGGGAGGAGATTGAGGGCGGATTCTATTATAAGCGCGCAAAGGAGTTGGCGGAGATGATAATATCCTAATATCTGCTGCCTTTCTATTTTGAATATTCTTTTAAATAAAGTGTCTTGACAAACAATTCTTACATATGTAATATTTTAATGAGCGCGGTAGGACATAGATGGTTATTTTTTTACCCTAAAGTCTTACAAATGTAATATTTACATAATGGAGGAAACATGAAAAGAAAAAGCAGGTATAAACAAAAGAAGAAAAGAAGCAGGTTTTTATGGATTGTAATTGTTGTTATAGGAATGGTTATGGTAATTGCAGCAGTATGTGCGGCAGGAATATTTATTAAGAGAAATAATCGGAAAACACCGGAAGAACTTTTGATTGAATACATGAATCATATACCGGACCGGGAATATGAGCAAATGTATGCGCTGATTCATCACGGGACGGCAGACAATATGAGTCAGGAGGATTTCGTAAAGCGTAATTCAACTATTTATGAAGGGATAGAAATTCAGGATATGGAGGTCGAAATTATTGCATATGACAAGGAGCGAATGGCGGTGGCTTATCAGACTTCTTTTCAGACAATTGCAGGGAATATCAGCTTTGAGAATGAAGCGATTTTTCTGAAAGGTGAAGAAGGGTATGAATTAGTTTGGAAAGACTCCCTGATTTTTCCAGATTTATTATCTACGGATAAAGTAAAAGTTTCTACTACACAGGCAATACGGGGAGAGATTCTGGATAGAAACGGACAAGTTCTAGCAGGAAAAGGGACGGCATCTTCGGTTGGCATCGTTCCGGGGAGATTGGAAAACAGAGACGAGGCAATTCAGGAAATTGCAGAGTTACTTGAGACTACGCCGGAAGTCATAGAGAAAAAACTATCTGCGAAGTGGGTAAAGGATGATTTTTTTGTTCCTATTAAGACAATTCCAAAAGTGGAGGAAATTGAGTTAATGACTATCGATCCTGGCGAAGAAGTTTTGAAAGAGAACGAAAGGCATGAAAAACTGCTCAAGATTCCCGGCGTGATGATATCCGACATAGAGGTTCGCGAGTATCCGTTAGGTGAGGCGGCAGCGCATTTGATAGGTTATGTGCAGAGCGTTACTGCGGAAGATTTGGAGAAACATGCAGGAGAAGGATATACAGCAAGTAGTGTAATCGGCAGAAGCGGAATGGAAAGTCTGTTTGAGAAAGAATTGAAAGGACAGAACGGCTGCAGGATTTATATTGTGAATGCAGATGGCAATGAGAAAGAAGAACTGACCAGTAGGGTGGTGCAGCATGGGCAGAACATACAGCTGACGATAGATGCCGAATTGCAGGTTTCCTTATATGAGCAGTTTAAGGAGGACAAAAGCTGTTCGACAGCGATAAATCCATATACGGGGGAAGTATTGGCATTGGTGAGTACGCCGTCTTATGACAGCAATGACTTTATTATGGGATTTTCTAATGAAAAATGGACGGCGATGAATGAGGATGAAAACAAACCGCTGTATAACCGTTTTCGGCAGGTATGGTGTCCGGGTTCTGCATTTGAGCCAATCACTGAGGCAGTCACGATGGAATCGAGGGCTGTTAATCCTGCGGAAGAATTGAAAAGTTCTTTGAACCGACTCGGATTCAATGCGGAAGTGCCGTTTGAGATTAAGATGGCGCAGTCACAGTATTCGAATACGGAAAACGTTGAAACGGAAATGCAGGTTTTGGTAAATCCGTTACATATGGCATGTATATATTCTGCTTTCTGCAATGAGGGAAATGTCATAAAGCCATACTTGATTTATAGTCCGGATGCAGAACCGGAATACTGGATTTCAAATGCTTTTTCTGAAAATACGGCAAGCTTTGTTTTAGAGAGAAGCAAAATGGAAATGGGTTATACAGCACACCGAGAGGATGTCCTGCTGGCAGGGAAAACAGGAACAGCAGAAATAAAAGATTCTAAAGAAGATGCTTACGACACAGAGCTTGGATGGTTTATTGTTTTTACAGCAGAAAGTACAGTGGAGCATCCGATTATGATTGTCAGTATGGTAGAAGATGTAAAGGAGAGAGGCGGAAGCGACTATGTTGTGGGAAAAGATAAAGAAGTTCTGGATGGCTGGTTTGATAGAGAAGAAGCGGAGGCAGAAAATATAGCGGCAGTTTATCGTGACATTTATGATGAAGCGGTAGAAACGAATACGTTGGGGAGTCTGGAAACGATGCAGCGTATCGTTGCAAGGCTTGGTGCAAATGGTTATGTGGCTGTTGACAGCGAAAATCAGGTTGACATGGTGAAAGCAGAACAGGCTGTGGCGTTTTGTAAAGCGGTAGATGAAAAGAAAAATGCAAAGCTGGCAATTATAGTAATACAGGATTTGGGATTTCAGAAATATGATTTGGAAACGGAGAACGGTAACGTAAATATTGTCAGAGGGTATTACCAATATGACAAAACCGGATGCCTCCAAAATAGAAGTACGGTAAACTATCCGGCTGATACATGGCAATATACGGAGGAAGGGTATTTACTCTTTGACGGAAGCTATTTATCGGATGAAGACATTATACTTACGTTGAGCGATACACCGGAGCATACTGCATTACGGGTATTGCCGTTAGACGAAAAGTGCAGGGAATTGAACCGGAAGTATATCTTGCCAGTCGGTTATGGAAAGAACAATATTTTCCTCACTAATTGGAGTGAGGAAGATTTCGGAGATTTGGATTTTTATGATATATTTGATATTTTTTATCCGATGATATATAAGCAGTCCGTTCCTTATGCTGCAGATAAAAATATAGGAGTTGGAGCAGTTTATCAGATTTCGGAAGACGTATTTGAAAATGTTATTACGGCACATTTCAATATAGACAGGGAGATGCTTCGGCGGGAAACAACATATTTTTCGGAGAGCAAAACATATGAATACAGACCGCGAGGTTTTTATGATACGGAATATCCTGATATTCCGTATCCGGAAGTGGTAAACTATATCGTCAGCGATGCTGACGAAGAAAATCCGAATGGAACAATCACGCTTATCGTCAATGCAGTATATCCGAATGGCAATACCTCTATGGCGTTTTCACATAGAACGGTAATTCGTCCGCTGGACGGGGAACGTTTTCAATATGTATCAAATCAGATGATTTCCCTAGAAGATGATAGTGATATGTGGTGGTATTCCGATCGGTTGACAGAGGAGGAATGGCTTGGGATATATGGGGGAAGGCAGGAAACTGCCGCAGATAAGGCAGAAAAAGGATATGATCTTCCCATAAGTATCAGTGAAAGAAAAGAAGCGGAAACTGATTGTGGAAAAATGATGGAGCTTATAACGGAACTGTACAAAGATGCAGAGAAAGGACATGCATCCAATCCTGTTATTTCGGAAGAAGCCATGTATCAGATGGCGGAAAAAGTAAAAGAAACCGGATACCCGGTTACGACAACCGCGGCATATTCCAATATGGAAAATTACAAGGAACTGGAAAATTTTTTAAAGGCTTCCATGACAGGCAGCAGTGGTTCAGCAGTCGTTTATGAAATACATTCGGATGGCGGCATGGGAAGATACAAATATTTTTATGACGGAAACGAGATGTATGTCCTGTCTGCAAAAGCAGCTTGGAGCGGCGATAACAGGTCCGTGATAACAGATATTTCATACGCCCGAATCAAAGAATGGAAGCTTACGGATAAAGGGTGGTTTTGCTATAAATTATGTGTTCCGGAGTATCCTGAAGTAACAGAGATGGTTGATGGGAGCTGTTTAATCAGAATAAAACCAATGACAGAAGAGGAGCGTGAGATGTCTGAGAGATGTGTGCAAGGTCTGGGATATCAGGGAAATAACCTTTTATGCTCCAATTGGGATATAGAGCATATGGAACGATTAGATTATAACGGGATGTATGAATATCTGTATGCAATGAAGTATCAGGAAAAGTTCAATTTCGAGGATTATCAAAATGGGATACCTAAAGAAGAGTTTGAAAATCTGATTATGGAGTACCTTCCGGTGACAGCAGAGCAAATACGGAAATATGCAGTATTTGATGAGGAAAATCAGACCTATGCTTGGGTGAGGCTTGGCTGCTTTAATTATGAACCAACTTTTTTTGGAACATCTTTACCTGAGGTTACGAATATCAGGGAAAACAAAGATGGGACAGTTACTTTAACTGTGGATGCAGTGTGCAGCATGATTTTATGTGATGATGCGGTGATAACTCATGAACTTACGGTACGGTTTGCAGAAGATGGCAGTTTCCGGTATGTGGGAAACAAAATTTTGGATGATGGAATTTCAAATATACCGGAATATCAATACCGGATAACCAGAGGGTAATTATGGGTATTGTTTATTGTTTCCATATACCCATATGGGCTAAAATGGAGAGAGCGATTTCCGATGCTTTGCTGCCCGTGGCCTTTTCTGCGGATTGGATATTGGCGGCAAAAAAGTATGTATTATCCGCAGATTCTACAAAGCCGACAAACCAACCATTCACATCCTTGCCGTTTATTCGTCCTGTACCGGTTTTCCCATAAAATGTTCCGGCATCGGAAGAGGAAAGACAGATAGCATCTTTTACGGCAGCAATATTTTCAGGCGCAAAACCGAAGCTGTTACTTTGCAGCTTTGTTAAGAGTTCAACCTGCTCTACCGGGGAAATTCCCAGAGAAGATTCCATCCAGTATGAGGATAAATCAGCGCTCATATTTTTATTCCCATACCCGATTTCCTGAATGTAGCGGGAAAGGTCAGCAGTTCCAAGTTGTTTATCTATCGTCTGAAAATACCAGTTAACAGAGGATTCCATTGCAGACTGTAAAGTCTGGTCCGCATTCCATGCTTCAATCGGATAATTTTCTCCGCTCCATGCAACAAAAGAATTTTTCGGTGTAATGACATTTTCTTCCAACCCGAATAGGGCGTCATATATTTTGTAAGTGGAGTCTGGTGAAACCCGCAGAGTGGCATGTTCCATATCGTGTATACTCCAAGCATTGTTTTTCAAATCGTATAACACAAAACTTCCATCGTATTCGCCAAAATAAGCAGAAAGATTGATATAGGAAATATTTTCCGAAGAGGATTTCCATTGATAGTGGCTTTTGTCCGCCGCATATGTGGAAATAAAGGGCGCAAATCCCAGAAGAAAAAGAACTGTCAGTATGAAAGCTGCCAGACCTTTTATTTTTTTTCGTAATGTTGGTTTCTCATATGAGGCGATATTAATAATGCGATTCTTCATCTGTTTCATGTTTCCGCTAAGACCGGAGGCAAACGGAAAAGGGTTAAGGGATACTTTTTCTGCATAGTTAATCAACGTATTGCCATAATCCGTGTAAGCCTCCTCTTCAAGCATCTGTAAAACGGAAGTGTCACAGGCCACTTCCCTGTCATTGCGCATCTCTTTCAGGGCATACCAGACAAAAGGATTGAACCAATATATGATTCCGACTAGGTTCATCCAGAGACTTGCAAGGGGGTCTCCATGCTTGTAATGCTGTAATTCATGCAATAGCATATATCGCATGTCAGATTCATGATAATCCGAAATAAGATGAATCGGCAGATAAATGCGCGGTTTCAAAACCCCTGTCATAATAGGGGATTTCAAAAAAGCAGTGCTGTAGATGGGAATATTTTTCGTAATTTCTATTTCGCTCAGGCAGCAGTGATACAGTCTGCGAACTTCCGGATTTTGAAGCGGAAGAGCAGATTTTGCCAAAGTGCGCAGGCGGAGTGAGGATTTTATTACCAGTATCATCATCGCAAGAATGCCTGCAATCCATATCACAAATAATATAAATCCACCAATGGACGGTGCAACGCTGTTTACGGAAAGAGTAAAGTCATTCATCCAATTGGTATTCATGGCCGGATTTGTATTTATAGATTCTGTCATAGCGGTTCCGGTGTTGGAAACAGGAAAGTTTCTAAAATATCCGAACAGGGAGAATATCTGCGGAAATCCAATTGGAGAAAACGGTATAAAAGGAACTGCCAATAATCCAAGCAGTAAGAACCACAGATTATACTGCATCCGGCTAGAGAGGCTGTTTCTAAATATCTTCTTGAGTATTAATAAAATTCCGACGATACCGCTGATAAATATATTACATATTAAGAAGCGTATCATGAAAGTGCTCATGTTAGTTGCCTCCTTTATAGGTTCTTTGGTAGACGATTGCGAAATGTCTATTAATGATTCAGATGTCAAAAGATGTTTCAATAATATGTTATCAGCAGATTGTACAACCTGTCCTCTTGTGTTGAACTACGTCATATGGATTTTCTAAATATTCCGGGATATCTGTGAAAATGAACGCAACCGCCCGCCATTCGCCATCCAGACTCAGGGCGGGCTTTTCAGGACATCCATGTCCTGAAATTGCTGGATTCTTTGCGGAATATTAAGAAAATCTCATATTCCTATACACGACAACATCGCGAACATTTTGTGCAATCTGCTGATATACAATTATGCAAATACTTTTTGACACCTTGTTATTATTAACATCCTTTTACACATAGACAAGATTTTATTTAGACGTTTCGCAATCGCCTATAACTCTCTTGGAGAGAAGAGAGCGGAGCGTATCTATTTCCGTTTCAGACAGTTTGTCGTTTTCTATGTATGCAGACAACATAGCAGTAATATCTCCGTCGTAATAACGCTCCAGAAAAGAATTACTTTCCTGACCGATGTATTCACTTTCTCCTACTACCGGAGTATAAACGAACACCCGGCTCTGCTTTTCATAAGTGAGAGCGCCTTTGGTGACAAGACGTTTAATCAGTGTCTGTATCGTTTTAGGGCTCCATGATGTGGTTTTTAATAATTTATCTGTTATTTCGTTAGTGCTGATTGGCGCATGTTTCCATACGATTTTCATTACTTCAAATTCGGCTTCGGATATTTGTGGTAAGTGGCTCATGTTAATCTCCCATTATTATTTCTAAATCTTACGAGCGTAATATATGTATTATAGATGATGTTGGGGGAGTTGTCAATTGGGGAGGATTGACTTGAAGTTTTAGTTACTATGGTTGAATATGAAAGCAAAATTGGTATAAAAAACGGCAAAATTAGCAGGGTGAAGTGATTGAATGATGTGAAGGGGAAATATAGAATAAAACTAGAAAGATTGTCGATTTTTGATAGTAGATTAAGGGGGAATGTTATCCTTTTATTAGATGTGACTTGTTTAATAGAATGGAAGAATTTTGTTACAAGGACAGCAGTGACACGGATATTGGATTATTCGGGAATATGTACAAAAATAGTCTAATATATACTCAATAAGAGGATTAAAATGTCGTGATACGAAGGAGAAAATTATGAAAATTATTATAGCTTTTCGGTTATTTTTAGATAAGTTGTCTCCGATGACAAGAAGAATAATTAATATAATACTTATTCTTTGCATTTCAGTGACAACCTTTTTGCTTATATTTAGCTATATTTTACCATGGCTACGAGGGAATAATCAATTTCAAAGTATGACTACAGCGGAAATAATAGCGACCTTAGCAATGGTAGTAACAATTGTTTTGGCAAGTATAAATCTTATATCGGCCAGTATGAATAAGAGATACTCATCTAAAAAGCAATTGCATCTAGAGGTAACAGTTTGTGACCAAAATGCTATAATAACTAGTTCTATTGAAAACAAGGGTAGCGATAGAATAACGCCGAAGACATTTTATTTATTTATTGATTCTGGAATAGAAAAGCAAAACAATGGTGCAACTTTTTTCGATTTTCCTAATATTTTAGTACATGAAGGGAAAGACTTTGATTGTTCATTGGCAAGAGCATGTAAAGCTGGAAGAGTTCAATGCATACCACCCAATTTGCTTTCAAGTGACTTTCAAGACTCATTTCATGCTTGTTATCAATTAAAACATATTTCATCTGAATCAGTAAATTTTATAGATCCGGGAGAATCATTTTCAGAGGATGCTATATTTAAGTTAGAAAAGGGAGTATATAGAGTTATTTTGATAGGAACTTCTGTAGAAGCAGATTGTATGTGTGCACATAAAATATTCGTTATTAATTAAAGTGAGGAGGTTATACATATGAAAATTATGGCTGTTATTGGTAGTGTAAGGAAAGGTAATTCGTATTTAATGGTGCAAAGTGTAGTAGATACTTTTTTAAACGCTGGTATTGAAGTGGAGGTGGTTCATTTAAGAGATTTTTCTGTTGGATTTTGTGATGGTTGTTTGTCTTGTGATGAGACAGGAAAATGTCATTTAAATGATGATATGAGCTCTATAGTAGAAAAAGTGAAAGAAGCAGATGGATTGGTTTTAGCAAGTCCTGCACGTTGGGGATTGTTGTCAGGAGAAATGAAAGTTTTTATGGATCGTTTAAATCCTTTAGCGACAATAGATGCATTGGTTAATAAAAAGGCAATTGTTTTTACGGTAGGTCAGACAAAACAGACGGAAGATAATAGCATTTCAATAGCAGCAGAGAGCATGGTATCTTTTTGTGACAATGCGGGAATTGAAGTAATTGATAAAGTTTTGGCATACGGATGTTTGATGGTGAATGAGATTGACGAAGAAACTATTAGGAGATGTGTAGAGGCTGCTAAACATTTGGTGGATTCACTGAAATAGGTACTATGAGGGGATTATACAGATGGAAAATAAATTTAGATTAAATACGGCAGCCTTTCATATTACATATGTATGTACTCACTTTTGCCCGATGTGTTATGCTGGTGAAATGGGAGACTCTGTGACTTCAAGAGTACATCCTAATATTGAACAGGTTAAGAGAGTTTTGAAAAAGCTTAATGGTAACGGAATACAAATAGTATCTTATGTTGGCGGTGATCCTGCGAGATATCCATATATTTTGGAGGCTAGTCAATATGGGGCAAGTTTAGGATTTAAGCAATCGATCCTTTCTAACACCCTAGATTTTGGCGATAAAGCAATTGAAGTAGCTCATTGTATAGATTCTTTTGAGGGTACTATCCATGCTACAACTGCAGAATTGCATGATTCATTTTGCAGAAAGGCTGGTGCATATTCTATGTTGTTGAAGAATCTTAAATTGTTTTCAGACTTAGGGAAGAAAATAGGAATAACAATTAATTTAACCCCTTATACCTATAATAGCCTTTATACAATTGTAGATAATATAACAAAAGTAGGGATCAATGTAGATTATGTAATTTTTCAGAGGATTATACCATTTGGTCGAGCAACTGAGTCAAAGAAGTATGAGTTAAATTTGCAGCAATTGGATATTGCTTTAAAAGAAGTCACAAAGATAGAAGACGAGGATATAGAGATAATCTTTGAGGATCCTTTTCCTATGTGTGCTGTTGACAAGAAATATCAAAAATATATGCATCCATGTGAATGGGGATTGACAAAGGTGTCTGTAGATTACAATGGAGATTTGTCTAGATGTGGTGCCGATCCCAGATGTACACTGGGTAACTTGTTTACAGATTCATTAACTGAGATATGGATAAATTCGGATGAATTGTGTGAATTCCGAAAAAAAGAATTTTTGCCAAATAAATGTTATTCATGTACAATGCTGAACCAATGTGGCGGAGCATGTCCAATAAGTAGAAGTTCGGATGATTTTTATTCTGAAGATTATATATCGGTGTTGAGAGGATAGAAAGATGATTGAATATTTTCCATGGTCTAAGAAAGTGCTAAAAGATATCTTGAATGATTATGCTCATGGATATTTTTCGGTTTTAGATTTAGAACTAGGTGGTGAATGTAACTGTAATTGTATCTACTGTGATTCTCCTGATAGAAAAGAAAAAATATTTTATTCCGTTGAAATGATAGAAGAATTTATGAAAAGGGGGAGATTTAAGTGGTTATTCGTTTGTGGACTTGGAGAACCAACATTTAACGAAAATTATGATGTGTTGATTAAGCTGTTAAATTTTTGTGAAAAAAGAGAGATAAAATGTTCCATTTTTACGAATGCCACAAATATTACAAAAGAGTTGAAACACTTTATTAATAGAGGTGTTTTACATATTTTGTTTAAATATGATTCTTTTTTTGATGAAGTAAATAAAAAGATAGTCGGAAATAATTACGTTGACAGTTATAATGATATTTTTGTGGATATGGCACGAATGGCAAAAGTTGAAGATGGCTGTTCAAATATTGCAGCATCAATAGTACCTACGATTTATAATGAAGATATTCTTGTAGAGTTAGTGCAAAAATGTGTTTCAAATAATATTTATCCGTTAATTGGTTCATTGGAAAATGCAGGTAAGGCACAAATAAATTATGAAACACTATCAATTACAAAAGAAAAATTAATTATTATAAAGAGTCAAATCGAACAGCATTTTACCCCAAAATATGAATTACCCATATGTCCTTCCACTGTAGGTGCAATACACATTACAAATAAGGGTGATATTGTACTAGATTCAAGAAGTGGATTATCTTGTAGTTGGTTCTGGATGGAGACTCCTTCTATGATTACATTGGGGAATATTTCAGAGCATAGTACATATGATGAAATTTGTGAGAAAATTTTAGAGTATCGGAAAAGTGTTAAAAATGATATAAGTAAAATTTCAAATAGTAGTGTAAATAATGTGTTTGGCGGATGTGGTGGTGATATTGAGGAATTATTATCTATTATTGGGAGTAAATGACTAATATAAAAAAATTTTTGAATAGAGGTATGGTATGTATTTAGCTTCTAATTTTACGTTTGTGAAAGGAATTGGAAAGGACTGCGAAAATGAACTTCTTAGTTTTGACACGGCATTATGTTCCGCAGGGATTGGAAACTATAATATTGTCCGTGTAAGTAGTATATTACCTTCAAAAGCAGTTAAAAAGAAGTCCATTGAAGTACATAAAGGAAGTGTATTATATGTGGCTTATGCAACAAAAACTATATATGGAGTTGGTAGAATTGCATCTGCAATATCAGTAGGTATACCACAAAATTCATTAGATATTGGAGTAATTATGGAATATTCAGCCTCTAGTGATAAAGAAAGTGCTATTGAACATAGTAGGGAAATGGTAAAGAAATCCATGGAATATAGGGAAATTACTTTAAAAGATATTTTATCTGTTGGTATTGAAGCAGTACAGGAAGAACAGCAGTATTTGACTACTTTCGCAGGAATTGTTTTATGGTGATTAATAAAAGCACATTTGTATAACTTAGTTTTGTAAGGTAGTCTAAAATAGTTTGTGTCATCCATATAAAAGTATAGGGTTACACCAAATGGCGTATGCGTAAAACGAAAAACTAAATGAATATATGATAAAACGACGGAAAGGAGCAACACTGGCTCCTTTTTTCATATCCTGGTAGTTTCTAATACATTTCTGCTATTTCTAAAAATAAGGATGCTTTATATATTTTTTTGAGATAAAATTAAAAAAGTATTTTTCTTTGCAACCAAATACATATTTTTACGGGATATACAATGAAGGGCATGACAGCCAAGGAGGTGTGACCATGCAGGATGACAGAATTGTTGAATTATACTGGCAGCGCAGTGAGGCAGCAATCCAATACACAGACCGGAAATATGGACATTACTTAATGAAATTATCGTATAATATTCTTGCTGATTGGGAGGACAGCAAGGAGAGTGTAAACGACACTTATTTAAGTGCATGGAAATCTATGCCGCCGCATAGACCAAGTGTTCTTTTAACATACCTTTGTAAGATTACGAGACAGATATCAATCGATGTTTTCCGAAAGCGGAACAGTGCGAAAAGGCAAGCATCAGAATATGCAATGTCACTTTCTGAATTGGAGGACTGCATTTCGGCTGGTAATACAACAGAACAGGATGTTGACCTGCACCTTCTGGCAAAAGCTATTCAGGATTATCTTGCGGGATTACCGGAAGAAACAAGAGATGTATTTATCGGAAGATATTTCTTTTCGGATTCTATCTGTGAAGTAGCAGGATATTATGGCATGAGCGAGTCCAAAGCAAAGAGTATGTTGTACCGTACCCGTATCGGATTAAAAAAATATTTGGTGCAGGAGGGATTCTTTGATGAAACGTGAAGATATTAGTGATGCATTAGGATTATTGGATGAGAGTATGATAAGTCATGCTCTTATAGTAAGAAGAAAAAAGAAGAAAACGCGGTCAAATAAAATATGGAAAATACAATACGTTGCGGCAGCAAGTTTTTGTCTGGTCTGTGTAGGTGTTGCTGTCACTTGGTCTGTATTGCAGCATGGATCAGAAAGCAATCTGCCACAGGAAGGATACACATTACAGGAACAGCCGATACAGATTGATCCAGAGCCTGAAATGCCGGAGCAGTTTGTCCCAATATCTTCTCTGCTTGCGTCAAATGGCGGTAACTTTATGATAGAACAGGCAGAAAAATTTGCAACCGTTCCCATAGAACAATACAGCGGATTTTATACGGAGGTCTCTTCGGCTGACAGTTCTGTGTTATCTGAAAGCATGGGTAAAAGTTTTGACAGTACCGGGGAATGGCACTATGTTTCAGGACATTCAGACCTACAATACCTAATCCGTAATGAAGAACAGGGGATTTCATTATGGAAATTTCAATACTTTGACAGCAGTGAATATCTATATAAGGATGTCCTTAAGCTGGTATATCAGATTAATTCTGCGGATGCGATTACAGAAATAGAAGTGACGCCTGCCAGAATGGATAATACTGATGGAGGAAAGAAAATACAGGAAGAAATTGGGACACGCAAAATAACTGATAGAGCCGCAATAGAAACAATATATGAAGTGCTGTCCGGGATGACCTGTTATGGGAATGGGCGATGGGAGATGATTGATTATGGTGATGCGGAAGCGGCAAGTGATACGGATACACAATCTCATGAAGCAGTAAGGCTTGGACGATATTTGTCAATAACTACAAATTATGGAAATGTAATAGATGGCTTGAAGTATACAGCAGTGTCGGATATGTTTTATGAATTTTCAGGCGTTGCCTATAGCCCTTTGACAGAAGAACAGGCTGCAAGCGTATGTGAAATTATTGGAATCATGAAGAGTGAAGGAGTAGATGGGCAAAGCTATGATGAGAAAACAGATGATGTATATCAGGAGAATGACGATTCAAATGATGGAGCAGAAGCAGTAAACCATGTATTATCTTTCTGGGAGGAAAACAAGCAGTTAAGAATTGTTAAGATTCCGGTTAAAGACAGTTAAGATTCTGAGTGATATGATATAGCAAATAATAAATTTGTTTTTCAGCTGAAATCAATACGGAAAGGATAGAATATATGGAAAGAAATGCAAATGCTGTAATCAGTACAAACAAATTGTGTAAGAGCTATATGAATGGGGAAGTTCCCCAGCATGTGATCAAAAACATGGATATCCAGATATATTACAAAGACTTTACTGTTTTTATGGGGGCTTCCGGTTCCGGAAAGTCCACACTGCTCCATATCCTGTCGGGAATGGACAGGGCAAGCATGGGGGAGGTTTATTTTAAGGATACTAATTTCTCAAAATATTCAGAGAAGCAGTTGGCGCAGTTCAGGAAGAAAAACTGTGGATTTGTTTTCCAGCAGGTCTGCTTAATTAGTAGCATGAGTCTTATGGACAATGTACTGGTGAGCGGGCTGCTTGTAGAGAAAAACAAAAAGCAGGTGGCAGAGCGTGGAAAGAAACTGTTTGCGGAGGTAGGGCTTACTGAAAAGGAGTGGGGGAAATATCCTTCTCAGATTTCGGGAGGCCAGATGGGAAGAGCAGGCATCGTAAGGGCGCTGATCAACAATCCGGAAGTCGTATTTGCGGATGAACCTACAGGGGCGCTTGATTCCACTTCCGGGAAAGCTGTCTTAGATCTTCTGACAGGGTTTAACCGGAAAGGGCAGACGACTATCATGGTAACCCATGATCTGAAATCAGCATTGCGCGGAAACCGTATTCTGTATCTGCGGGATGGGAGGATAAACGGGGAATGCTCTTTAGGGGCTTATCAGGGTGAAAATGAGCCGGGCTTTGAAGAAAGAAAAGAGAAGCTGCTCCATTTTCTGGAAGAAATGGGGTGGTAAATATGTTTTTGCTGATAAGATCGAATTTAAAAAAGAGTGGTAAAACATCAATTGCGTTTTTCCTTCTGCTCATGGCAACGATGCTTCTGTCCTATACCGGCAGCCAGATGACGGAGGGATTTAGGAGGCTGTATCAGGAAAAGGCAGCGGAGACGAATAGCGCTGATTTTGCGGCAGTCTTACCCCGTGGTTTTTGTGAAGAATACGGGGAAGAGATTGAGGGCTTCCGGAAAGCAGATGAAGAAATACTTACTATGGAAATAGCGGATGCATTGTTGCTTCGGAGTATGGACATTCAGGCGGGAACCGGGAAGCCGATAAATGGGAGTTGGATGTTTAGGGATGCTGACAGGCAGGGAACTCTCTCTTGCCTTCAAATAGCGGAGTGTTTGGAGCAGGTGCCGGAAAATGGAATTTATGTACCCTATGTGTGTAAGACCTTCTTTGGCTTTGGGCTTGGTGATGTGCTTAATATCTCATCCGGGGAATGGCAGGATTCTTATATCATTGCAGGTTTTACGGAAGATGTGCTCTTTGGAAGCAGGTCAAATATTGCTTTTGATCTGCCGGAAGCAGCTTTCCGTTCTTTGCGGGAAAAAGCAGGAGTAGACTGCGATGCGGAAATAGTGATGATGAAGACGGAAGGAGATGTAAGCGGGCTGGCAAACAGGTTTACGGAATTTGTAGCCGGGAAATCTGACGGGGATATATTTTATAATACTTCGGATATTGAATATGCCGAAAACAGCCGGAGCAATAACTTAAGTATTTATGTGGCAGTCATAAATGCGGCTTCCTTTATAGGAATTGCAGCCTGCTTTATGGTGATCGGGTTTCATATGCGGAATACCTTGGATAAAGATTTAAAGGAGCTTGGGACATTGAAAGCAGTGGGCTATAGGGGTGGTCAGATTGTAATGTCCTATGTGTTACAGTTCCTGTTTCTTGGATTGCTTGGCGGTATGGCTGGTGTGGGAATCTCACAGTGCATTATGCCGATAGTAATAAGGAGTATAGTGACGGATATCGGTTTTGTATGGAAGGCTGTATTTTTGGGGGTTGAAGCAGGGAAAAACCTTTTGGTTATTTTACTGGTGACTGTGGCGGTAACAGTGTTTTTGTCAAAGGGAATATTCAGGTTAAGACCTGTGGAAGCCATTCAGGAAAGGGACAAAGTGATTCCCGGCAGAAAAAGCAGGATGGACATAGAAAAAGCGCCTTTCCCGGTAAAGCTGTCCGTTATCATTAAGATGATAAGTTTTGAGAGGGCAAGGAGCATACTGACAGGCATTGTTGTATCTGTCCTTATGTGTGTTGCCGGGTTTGCAGTAATCCTGTATGCAAGGTTAGTCAATGATAAGGGTGGGATGCTACAGATAACGGGTGCGGAAGTTTATTCTGTAAATATCCAGCCAGCCAGACCGGAAGAGGCAGTGCAGATAGCAGGGGAACTGGAAGGGGAAGGTGTCCGCAAAGTTATGACAGCCATTGAGCCGGGGAGTTCAAGGCTTCTGTGTGATAATGGGGTATATGCGGCATTAGGTGTGTACGGCGATTATGAGGAATTGGAAAATCCCTCGATCTATGCAGGACGCTATCCGAAACATGAAAATGAAGCTGCTATTTCAGGGAATCTGGCGCAGGCACTTGGAAAGGAAATTGGTGATACTGTAGAAGTATCCACGCTCTTTAAAGAGCGGCTCTTTCAGGAAGATGCAGGAGAAGTGACATTCCTGATCGTCGGCCTTACGCAGGGCACTTATACAGGAGGAATGGATATCTACCTTACTATGGAAGGGCTGAAGCTCATAGATTCCGCAGTGCAGTGGCAGACAGTGCATGTCTATCTGGAGGAAGGAATTGACGCAGAGGAATACTGTCGAAACCTGAAAGAACGTTTTTCAGACCGGCTTTCCTATGTGGGGGGATTTGAACAGGTATTTTATTCCCAGCTTGCCCCGATCATAAACAGTGTCTCCGGCGTGGTGTTCTTTATTATGGCGGTCATGTTCCTGCTCATTATCATTATGGGGTATTTTGTAACAAATTCCATTTTATTGACACGAAAAAGGGATTTTGGGATAATGAAGGCGCTGGGGTATTCTAATGGACAGATCATATCCCAGGCAGTGGTGACATTTATGCTGTATATCGCAGGGGGCAGCCTGTTAGGGAGCATTTTCCTGTATTTTGGCTCCAATGCTGTGATGGCAGGGCTTTTTCATGGGATGGGAGTTTACCGGATTTCTTTCCGTTTTCCTGTGGCGTGGATTGCTGCGCTTGTCCTGTGCATGGAAGCGGCAGGATGCCTGACAGCGTTTATTTCAGCATGGAAAGTCAGGAAGATTGTCCCTTGCAGTCTCATAAAGACAGAGTAACGTGGGTAAAAGGAAGGAAGCGGATAAATTGGTATATGATTGTCTGATGATAGAAGATGAGGTTCCATTAGCGGAAAACACCTGTAAATATTTGAATCTTTCGGGGATAAATGCGGCGGCGGTATCGGGTGTGGAGGAATATCGTGAATTTATACGGGAAAATACCGCCCGTATGATCCTGCTGGACATCAACCTGGGGGATGGGTGCGGGTACA
>CAZKOR010000048.1:0-20559 GCA_964554405.1 uncultured Bacteroides sp.
GGGGGCCGCCCTGGTGGGGGGCGAGACCGCAGAACACCCGGGAATGATGCCGGAGGAGGACTACGATATCGCAGGTTTCGCCGTAGGTGTTGTGGATGAGAAGGATCTGATTACCGGAGAGAAGATTAAGGCGGGGGATGCGCTGGTGGCGATTGCCTCCTCCGGTGTACACAGCAACGGCTTCTCCCTGGTGCGCAAGATTTTTGACATGACGCCGGAGAGTCTGAATACTTATTACGAAGAGCTGGGGCAGACTTTGGGTGAGGCGCTGCTGACCCCTACCCGGATCTATGTGAAAGCGATGAAGTCTGTCAAGGATGCCGGTGTGACAGTCAAGGGCTGCAGCCATATCACCGGCGGCGGTTTTTATGAGAATATTCCGAGAATGCTGCCGGATGGCATGAATGCAAAGATCCGGAAAGACAGTTATCCGGTTCTGCCGATTTTTAAGTTGTTACAGAAAACAGGCAATTTGGAAGAGAAAATGATGTATAATACTTATAATATGGGAATCGGCATGGTACTTGCCGTCCAAAAAGCTGATGCTGATAAGGCAATGGAAGCTGTTCGTAAGGCAGGAGAGACGCCATATCTGATAGGCGAAGTGACTGCCGGAGAAAAAGGAGTTACATTATGTTAAAAATACTGGTATGCGTCTCCGGCGGCGGTACAAATTTACAGGCGATAATTGACTGTATCGGGCGTGGAACGATTACGAATACACAGATTGTCCGTGTAATCTGCAATAACCGGAATGCCTACGCATTAAAACGCGCACAGGATGCCGGCATTGATGCGGTTTGTATTTCCCCTAAAGAGTATGCGGACAGAGAGTTGTTTCATAAGGCATTTTTGCAGGCGGTACAGGAGAAAGAACCGGATTTGATAGTGCTAGCCGGTTTTTTGGTCGTTCTTCCCGAAGAAATGATACGAACATACAGAAACAGGATTATCAATATTCACCCCTCGTTAATTCCATCTTTTTGCGGAAAAGGTTTTTACGGTCTGACCGTACATGAGAAGGCGTTGGAAAGAGGCGTGAAAGTGACCGGAGCGACAGTGCATTTCGTAGATGAGGGAACCGATACCGGACCTATTATTTTACAAAAGGCAGTGATGGTGGAAGAGGATGATACCCCTGAAATATTGCAAAAAAGAGTGATGGAGCAGGCGGAATGGCAGATTCTGCCGCAGGCGATAGATTTGATTGCAAACGGAAAAGTAGAGGTAGAGGACGGAAAGGTACGGGTCAGAATATGAAAGTTTTAATTGTAGGCGGCGGCGGCAGGGAACATGCAATCGCAGAGAGCATAGCAAAAAGCAAAAGAGTGGATAAGATTTACTGCGCACCGGGAAATGCGGGAATTGAGCAGGTTGCAGAGTGTGTGCCCATTGGTGTGATGGAATTTGATAAGATTGTAAAGTTTGCGAAAGAAAAAGAAATTGATTTAACTTTTGTAGCGCCTGATGACCCGTTGGTCGGCGGACTGGTAGATGAACTAACGGCAGCAGGACTGCGGACGTTCGGACCGAGAAAAAATGCGGCGATTATAGAGGGCAGTAAAGCATTTGCTAAAGATTTGATGAAAAAATACAACATTCCGACAGCAGCGTATGAGACTTTTGATGATTCTAAGAAAGCGCTTGCCTATCTGGAAACGGCGGATATGCCGGTTGTGTTAAAAGCAGACGGGCTTGCGCTTGGAAAAGGCGTTTTGATTTGTCAGACGTTAGAAGAGGCAAAAGCAGGCGTGAAAACGATTATGGAAGATAAAAAGTTCGGTGATTCAGGAAACCGGATGGTTATCGAAGAGTTTATGACAGGCAGGGAAGTTTCCGTTCTTTCTTTCGTAGATGGCAAAACGATTCGGATTATGACTTCGGCACAGGACCACAAACGTGCAGGAAATGGTGATACAGGACTGAATACGGGCGGTATGGGAACTTTTTCACCAAGTCCGTTTTATACAAAAGAAGTGGATGAGTTCTGCCATAAATATATTTATCAGGCAACGGTAGATGCTATGGCTGCGGAGAACAGACCGTTTCAAGGCATCATCTTTTTCGGTCTGATGCTGACGGAAAAAGGACCAAGGGTATTAGAGTATAATGCAAGGTTCGGCGACCCGGAAACACAGGTTGTACTGCCACGGATGAAAAATGACATCATGGATGTGATAGACGCCTGTATTGATGGCACTTTGGATAAAGTTACGCTGCAATTTGAAGATAATGCGGCAGTCTGTGTGGTTCTTGCTTCCGAAGGCTATCCGGTTTCCTATGAAAAAGGATTCCCGATAAGCGGATTGGAGCATTTTAAAGATAACGATGGTTATTATTGTTTCCATGCAGGCACGAAGCGCGATGGTCAGAATATTGTCACCAATGGCGGAAGGGTGCTTGGTGTGACTGCAGTTGGCACAACATTGAAGGAAGCGAGGGAAAACGCATATAAGGCGGCAGACTGGGTTGGATTCGACAATAAATATATGAGAAATGATATCGGTAAAGCGATTGATGAAGTATGAGAGGGTTGTTCTATAAAAGGGGGAAAGGATATGAATCATACAACGGATTTTAAAGACTTGGATGTATATAACCGGCCGAAAGAGTGTCCTGAATGCGGCGGAGTTATGGTATTTAAAGGATGTGGCGAATATAGATGCGAGAATTGCCGGCATGTTGCATATGATGATTACGGCAAGGTGCGTAACTATGTGGAAAAGCATGGCGGTTCTACTGCTGCGCAGGTATCGGAGGCAACAGGAGTGAAACAGAAGACAATCCGTACAATGCTCAAAGAATCACGTCTGGAGATTGCCGACGGTTCCAATTCTTTCTTAAAATGTGAGATGTGCGGCGTGAATATCCGCTCCGGCAGGGTATGTCATAAATGTGAAGTGGCCTATAACAGGTCTATGGAGGAGAAAGCACGTTTGAAACATGAGAAGATGATGGCGGGCTTTGGTGCGGAACACCATACAGGAGAAGACGGTGCAAAACGATTCAGGCGTGACCGATAGCTAGTTGAAAGGTAATAATTAGAGAAACAAAAGAAAGATACGAGGTATCAGAATGAAAAAATGGTGGAAACATAATAAGAACAGTATTATGCGAGGTGTGTTGACGGCAGCGTGTGCAATGTTATTTTTTGTGAGTCAGAAAAGTATCTGCTTTGCAGAGGCAACGGCAACGGTAAAGGCACCAACTGCCTATATAAGGACGACCCCCGATAAAAACAGCGAACCCGTTGGAAGCACTTCTTCGGGTAAAACCATTACGATTATCGGCCAGACGACAGACTCGTCCGGATATGTATGGTATGAGGTCCATGTGGAAGATAATAAAACAGGATATATTCGTTCGGATTTAGTGGATGTGGATTCTTCATCCGGTACGATTCCTACTTCGTCGTCGGCGCCTGCACAAAGCAGTGAACAGCCAGCTTCTACGGCATCCGGCGCGGAAATACCGCCGGAGACCGGAATGGATGCGCAGTATGCAACGATTAAGGTACAATCGGGTATTGTCAGAAGCGCTGCAAGTAAAAATAAAAGTAAAGTGGATTCTTTACCGCAAAATACACAGGTTATTGTGACCGGACAGACAGAAGGGTCAGATATGACATGGTATTATATTACCTTTACGGGAACGAACGGAGAAGAAAAGACCGGTTATGTCCGCTCCGATGTAATTACGCTCGGAGAGATGGTTCCGGTGGAGGAACCGCAGCAAGAAGAGCCGCAGGAACAGCCTGATGTGCAGGATACGGAACCTGAGGCGGTAGCTCATCAGGATTATGAACTGAAGTATGAATATGACGAGACAGCAGGCGAAGATGTATGGAAGATTTATGATTACACGGCAAGCACTGAGTATGCAGAAGTACGGAATTTAAAAGTTGTATTGGATGCTGCCCATGCGCGGAGTGTGAATAGCGAGCTGGATGCAAAAACGATATCCAAACAGCGTATTGTGATTATCGTACTCATTGCTGTTATCATTATCCTCGCAGTTGTAATGACGATTATGATTTTTAAACTGAGAGACGCATATTACGAAGAATATGAAGATGATGAGGACGAAGAGGAAGAAGAGGAAGAAGACAACAGAAGAAAAAGAGAAAGAAGAAAAGAAGCAGAAGAGACAAAAAGAAGTGAGAACAAAAGCGGCTCCGGAAAAAATGAAGGCAGGAATGAAAGAAGAAGAGAACGAGAAGAGCGCGAGGAACCGGTAAGAAGAAAGAGCAGTTCGGCTCGTGAAGAAAGACAGTCTGTCCCGCGAAAGAAAACGGCGGAAACAGACAGAAGAATGCCGGAGAGAGAGGTTTCCTACGAAGAGGAAGACGTGGAACCCGTCAAGACTGCCCCAAAGAAAAAGGCAAAAAATTTCATGATTGATGATGATGATTTTGAATTTGAATTTCTGAATATGAAGAACAAGGATAAAGATATATGATAATTGAAATTGATTTTAACAGCGATGAGGCTATCTATCTGCAGCTTAGAAATCAGATTGTTTTAGGAATCGCAACCGCCAGATTCAGAGAGGGTGATGCGCTTCCGTCAGTCAGACAGCTTGCTGAGAATATAGGTATCAACATGCACACTGTCAATAAAGCGTATTCGGTTTTGCGGCAGGAAGGATTTGTTAAGGTAGATAGAAGAAAAGGTGCGGTTATTGCAATTGACATTGATAAGATACAGGCGGTGGAGGAATTGCGGGAAACGATGAAAGTAATTCTTGCAAAAGCCTGGTGTAAGAATATTTCCAGGGAAGAAGTGCATTCTCTTATAGATGAAATATATGAGGATTATGGAGGAATGTAATCATGCAGCCACAATTTACGGATAAGGCGAAGATGGCATTGGCATTTGCTGAACGTGCTGCCAGAAATTTGAAGCAGAGCTATGTTGGAACAGAGCATATTCTTCTGGGCCTTTTAAGGGAGAATACCGGCGTTGCGGCTACGGTACTGGTAAACAGTGGTGTAGATGAATATCATTTAAAAGAGATGATAAAAGACCTGATTGCCCCGGAAAGTACGGTTATGCTTGCCGAAAGAGACGGCTATTCTCCCAGAGCAGAAAAGGTACTGGAGGAGTCACACAGACAGGCACAGCGCTTTCACAGCGATAAGACAGGAACGGAGCATATTCTTCTCGCCCTTTTAAAAGAAGGAGAGAATGTAGCGGTCAGACTTCTTAATACAATGGGAATTTCCATACAGAAACTTTATATTGAAGTGTTATCTGCCATGGGAGAAGATAAGTCTTTGTATAAAGAAGATTTGGGAAGAAAACAGAATAAAAAGAAGGGTGCTGCTTCGACATTGGAGCAGTACAGCAGAGATTTGACGGCGCTTGCAAGAGACGGCAAATTAGACCCTGTTATCGGAAGAGAGGATGAAATACGCCGTGTTATTCAAATCTTAAGCCGCAGGACGAAAAACAATCCCTGTTTGATAGGAGAGCCGGGCGTTGGTAAAACAGCAGTCGTAGAAGGACTCGCCATGAAAATCGTTGCGGGTGAAGTGCCTTTTACCGTACAGGATAAACGCGTTATGACGTTAGATTTATCGGGTATGGTTGCGGGAAGCAAATACCGTGGGGAATTTGAAGAAAGAATTAAAAAAGTCGTAAAAGAAGTAATCGAGGATGGCAATATCATACTTTTTTTGGATGAAATGCATACGATTATCGGCGCCGGAGGTGCGGAGGGTGCAATCGATGCTTCTAATATTTTGAAACCGTCTCTTGCCAGAGGTGAGATTCAGTTAATCGGTGCAACAACGATTGCGGAATACAGGAAGTATGTGGAAAGAGATGCGGCATTAGAGAGAAGATTTCAGCCGGTTACGGTAGAAGAACCGACTATTGAAGAGGCGGAAAATATCTTAAAGGGTATAGCGTATAAATATGAAGACCATCACAGGGTTACGATTACACCGGAAGCGCTGAAAGCGGCAGTTACGCTGTCAGCAAGGTATATTAATGACAGAAACCTGCCGGATAAGGCAATTGATTTAATCGATGAGGCGGCGGCTGCGGCAAGACTGCAGAGTGCAAAACAGCCGGATAAGATAAAGGAACTGGCAGAGGAAATCCAGAATATTGATTTGCAGATAGAGCGTTCTATTAAAATAGAAGCCTTTACACAGGCGGGAGAATTGAAAAAACGCCAGGATGCGCTTATCAAAAAATATGAGCGTATGGTGAAAAAACTGGAAAAAGAGGGCGAGAGAAGAGATTATGTCATTGATGAAAATGATATCGCGGAAGTCGTTGCTCTCTGGACGAAAATACCGGTGAAAAAACTGGCGGAAAAAGAGAGCGAGAGACTTTTAAAATTGGAATCCATTCTCCATGAACGTGTCATCGGACAGGAAGAAGCGGTTACGGCAGTAGCAAGGGCAATGCGCAGGGGTCGTGTAGGATTGCAGGATCCCAACAGACCGATTGGTTCTTTTCTCTTTTTGGGACCTACCGGTGTCGGTAAGACAGAGTTAAGCAAAGCGCTTGCAGAGGCTATGTTCGGTTCGGAAAATGCGCTTATCCGCGTGGATATGTCGGAGTATATGGAAGGGCATTCCGTATCGAAGATGATAGGTTCACCTCCGGGGTATGTCGGTTTTGAAGAGGGCGGACAGCTCAGCGAAAAAATCAGGAGAAATCCCTATTCTGTTGTTTTATTTGATGAAATAGAGAAAGCTCATCCGGATGTTTTCAATATTCTGTTACAGGTGCTAGATGACGGGCATATTACGGATTCCAAAGGCAGAAAAGTGAATTTTAAAAATACGATTTTGATTATGACATCTAATGCAGGCGCGCAGAGGATAATGGAGCCGAAGAATCTTGGATTTTCATCGAATAATTCTGAAAAGCAGGATTATGACAAGATGAAATCGAATGTCATGGAAGAGGTTAAAAGAATCTTTAAGCCGGAATTTATCAACAGAATTGATGAAATTATGGTGTTCCATCCGTTGAATCGGGACAATATGAGACAGATAGTCACAATGCTTTCCAAAAATCTGGTAAACAGATGCAGGAAACAGATGGAAATTGATCTGACAATTACACCGGCACTGAAAGATTATATTGTGGAGAAGCATACGGACGCGAAAATGGGTGCCAGACCCATGAAACGTGCGATTCAGTCGGAGATAGAAGATGCGCTTGCAGAAGAAATCCTTTCAGGCAGGGTGAAGAGCGGCGATAAAGTATCGGCGGCACTGAAGAATAAAAAAGTAGTTTTCAAAGTACGTGAAAATAAATAACAGGAAGGACTTAGGAGGAAAGGCAATGGCTGTAGTAGAGGAATTACTTCGCACAGAAGCAGACGGTGCGCTTAGCTTCGGCAATCATAAGCTTGATGCAAAAGCGAAAGTAGAAGATTTTGAGCATGCGGGGGATTTATTCAAGGTAAAAACGTATAAGAGCATTACAAAACTGGAAAAGAACGGGATGTTTGCTTATGAATCCGTACCGGGAACCAGTGTAACTCATTTCGTGGAGGAAGAAAACGGTGTAAACTTCCGGGTAGAGGGAGAGGAAGATGCACAGATTATCGTAGGACTAGAGGATAATACGGAATATAACGTTTTTATTGATGGTACCAATATCGGCAGAATGAAGACCAATCTGGGCGGAAAGCTGAATATCAGTATTGAGCTTGCCGGTGCCGGAGAGGTTGCCGTTAAAATCGAAAAATAACAAGTTGAAAGAATAATGGCATGGCAAAAGCAAAAATGACAACGGTATTTTACTGCCAGAGCTGCGGTTACGAATCGTCTAAATGGATGGGACAGTGCCCGGGCTGCCGGGAATGGAATACTTTTGTAGAAGAAAAAATAAATACAAAGACCTCTATATCTGCTGTATCAGGGAGAACCGGACAAGGCGGAGGAAATCTTTCCAAGCTTTCTGAGATTACGTTACAGGATGAGGAACGAATGTCCACACATATGAAAGAACTGGATAGAGTATTGGGAGGCGGGATTGTTCCCGGCTCCCTCATTTTAGTTGGTGGTGACCCCGGAATCGGGAAGTCAACGCTCCTTTTGCAGGTATGCCGTTATATGGCGGCGGATAACCGGAAAATATTGTATATATCAGGGGAAGAATCTTTAAAACAAATTAAAATCCGTGCAAACCGAATCGGAGAGTTTAGCGATACGCTGTTTTTACTTTGTGAAACCAATTTAGGCGTGATTGAAGAAGCTATTCGACGCCTGACGCCGGATGTTACGATTATCGATTCCATTCAGACGATGTATCAGGATGCGGTTTCCTCTGCACCGGGCAGCGTTTCCCAGGTCAGAGAGGCAACCAATGTATTTTTACAGCTTGCTAAAGGCATGGGGACCTCTATTTTTATTGTAGGACACGTAACAAAAGAAGGAACGGTAGCAGGTCCGCGTGTATTAGAGCATATGGTCGATACTGTTTTATATTTTGAAGGAGACAGACATGCTTCCTATCGGATTTTACGGGGCGTTAAGAACCGATTCGGCTCTACGAATGAAATCGGCGTTTTTGAAATGCAGGAAGAAGGGCTTGCAGAAGTGGCAAATCCTTCGGAATTTATGCTGGACGGAAAGCCGGAGGGGGCAAGCGGCTCTATTGTTTCCTGCTCGATGGAGGGAACAAGACCGATTCTTATTGAAATTCAGGCATTGGTCTGCCGTACAAACTTCGGCTTTCCGAGAAGGCAGGCTATCGGAACAGATTTTAACAGAGTAAATTTGTTGATGGCGGTTTTAGAAAAGAGAGTAGGACTTCAGATGTCCGACTGCGATGCATATGTTAATTTGGCGGGCGGTATGAGGATATCGGAACCGGCAATTGATTTAGGTATTGCAATGGCAATCGCTTCCAGTTTTAAAAACCGTCCGATTGATGATAAAGTGGCGGCGTTTGGTGAAATTGGTCTAAGCGGAGAGGTGCGCGGCGTCAGTATGATAGAACAGCGTATTCAGGAGGCTGCCAAAATGGGATTTACGACCTGTATCATTCCGGGAGTCTGTGTGAAACAGGTTAAAAATAAAGAAAACGTGAAGATACTGGGAGTTTCTTCCGTACAGGATGCAATTGATTTCATTGTATAAATGTGATAAAATGAAGAAAGTGTACGATAAGCAATACAAAAGATACAGAGAATAAAGGAGCCACTATGGATGAACAGAGACAGAATTCTCTGGCAGAGAATACGGAAAATGTAGAATCTGCTGAGAAAACAGAGGAAGCCGTCTCCACGAAAAAGAAGTGGAAATGGAATGTTCCACTGCTCATATTAGAGTTTTTTGTTCTATTAATTGCTATTGGAGTCCTATATGTTATTACCACAACAACACGGGAAATAGAGCGTACAAATATTGATACGGACAAAATCGTTATCAATGACGAAGTAGTGGAAACGAAGACGGAGAAAAAGAAAGAGGAAGTCAAAGTATCGAAAGGCTGCCGGAATATTGCTCTTTTTGGTGTAGATGCCAGAGACGGTGACCTTGGTAAAGGTACGCGCAGCGATACCATTATGATAGCAAGCATCAATCTGGACACACACGAGATTAAACTGGTTTCCGTCTATCGTGATACGTACCTGAATTTAGGCAATGACTCTTATAATAAATGCAATGGAGCTTATGCAAAGGGTGGTCCGGAACAGGCAATCACTATGCTGAATATGAATCTGGATATGGACATCACCGATTATGTGACAGTCGGTTTCAGCGGGCTGATAGAGGCGATTGATGCACTGGGCGGCATTGAGATAGAGGTTACGGAAGAGGAGATTAACCATTTGAATAATTATCAGCTTTGTATGGCGGAAGAAATGGGAGTCGATTATATTCCGGTAACAGAACCGGGAAAGCAGACATTAAACGGTATGCAGGCAACAGCTTATTGCCGTATCCGCTACACTAAGGGAGATGATTTTAAACGTGCCGAGAGACAGAGAAATGTGCTGGGCGCTATGATATTAAAAGCCCAGGATGCATCCCTTGCGAGCTTGAAAGATGCTGTAAAAGCAGTATTACCTTCTATTAATACTTCGCTTGGTGTTAACGAGATTATCAGTGTACTCGGTACGGTAGCAGAATATAATGTAGTGGCTTCCGAAGGATTTCCTTTTGAAGGTGAACGTGCGCCTGCAAACATCGGCAGTAAAGGTGCGTGTATTGTTCCTACAACATTAGAAGAAAATGTACTGATGCTGCACGAACTCCTATATACGGATGAAAACTATACACCCTCGAAGCAGGTCAAAGAACTGAGCGAAGAAATTGTGCTGCAGACGGATGAATATGTCGAATAAAATGTACTTACAGCAGTTTGATGAAAATTGAGCTGCTGTTTTGGCGTTTTACAAAGAAAGGAATCATATGAAAAAATTACTGGTGTTTTTGAAAGATTATAAAAAAGAAACGGTTCTTGCCCCGCTTTTTAAAATGTTAGAGGCGGGTTTTGAATTGTTTGTACCGCTTGTTATGGCGGCAATTATAGACAGGGGTATTGCGCAGGCGGATATTCCCTATGTGCTGAAAATGGGACTCGTGCTTATTGCGCTGGGACTTATCGGGCTGACATGTTCCATTACAGCACAATATTTTGCGGCAAAAGCAGCGGTAGGATTTTCAGCAAAGTTAAAACATTCGTTATTTGAGCATATCCAGAGTCTGTCATTTTCTGAGATAGACACGATTGGAACATCTACCATGATTACGCGGATGACATCCGATGCCAATCAGGTACAGAATGGTGTCAATATGGTTCTGCGTTTGTTTCTGCGCTCGCCTTTTATTGTCTTCGGAGCTATGATAATGGCGTTTACGATTGATGTGAAGGCCGCATTAGTATTTGTAGTGACGATACCGCTTTTGTCCGTTGTGGTATTCGGTATTATGATGATTACCATGCCTCTTTATAAGAAAGTACAGGCAGGGCTGGATAAAGTATTGGGCAAAACAAGAGAAAATCTGACGGGAGTAAGGGTCATCCGTGCTTTTCATAAGGAAGAACAGGAAACGGCAGAATTTGAAGAAAGCAACAGCACGCTCACTCATATGCAGTTATTCGTCGGAAAAATATCTGCATTGACTAATCCGGTCACTTATATTATCGTCAATGTGGCGACAATTGCCCTGATATATACGGGTGCGGTACGGGTTGATACCGGCTATATTACGCAAGGGGAAGTTGTGGCATTAGTCAATTATATGTCACAGATTCTGATTGAACTCGTAAAACTTGCAAACCTGATTATTACGATTACGAAAGCGCTTGCATGTGCGAACCGCATCGAAAGTGTTTTTGAACTGCACTCCAGTATGGAATGGAAAGAGCAGAGTGATAATAAGAACATCCAAAGTGCGGAGAGTGGCGCGCCTTATGCAGTTGAGTTCTCCGATGTCTGCCTGACTTATCAGGGCGCGGGAGCGGAATCGTTAAGCGATATTGACTTTAAAGTAAAAAAGGGGGAGACGATTGGTATCATTGGCGGTACCGGTTCCGGAAAGTCATCGCTTGTCCATTTGATACCACGTTTTTATGACGCTTCGAAAGGCAGTGTTAAAGTAGACGGGAAAGACGTGCGGGATTACGGAATGGAAGAACTGCGGGGAAAAATTGGTATGGTAATGCAGAAAGCCGTTCTTTTTCAGGGAAGCATTGAAGATAACCTGAAATGGGGAAGGGCGGACGCTTCCGCAGCAGATATGGATAGAGCGCTGAAAATTTCCCAGGCAAAAGAGTTTGTTGATGAAAAACCGGGCGGATTACAGGAAGAAATTGCGCAGGGAGGTAAGAATCTCTCCGGCGGGCAAAGACAGAGACTGACGATTGCGAGAGCAGTGGTAAAACAGCCGGAAATCCTGATTTTAGATGACAGCGCTTCGGCATTGGACTATGCGACAGACGCCAGACTGCGTAAGGCAATTCAGGAAATGGAAGGAAAAACAACGGTATTTATCGTTTCTCAGAGAACTTCGTCCATTCAACATGCCGACCAGATTATCGTGCTTGAGGACGGCAGGGTGGCAGGAATCGGAACGCACGAAGAACTGCTTGAAAGCTGCGATGTTTATAAGGAAATTCACTACTCACAGGTCTAGGAGAAAGAATGGAGGATTTAGAATGAAGCAGAAAGGAACTTTGAAAAAGGTACTGCATTATATTAAAAAATATTGGATTTATCTGGCGTTGTCGATTATGGTAGCAACGGTTACGGTGGCATTGACTTTATATCTTCCGATTTTGACAGGAGATGCGATTGATTTGGTTCTGGCAAAAGGACTGGTAGATTTTGCCGGAATCTTTGTAATTCTTAAAAAAATGGCAGTTGTTATTTTAATTACGGCTTTTGCACAGTGGCTGATGAATGTCTGCAATAATAAGATGACCTATCAGATAGTGCAGGATATCAGAAATGAAGCTTTTCGCAAAATTGAAATTCTGCCGTTAAAATATATTGACGGGCATTCCTACGGTGAAATCGTAAGCCGTGTGATTGCAGATGTAGATCAGTTTGCAGACGGGCTTTTGATGGGATTTACCCAGTTTTTTACCGGTGTCATTACGATTGTCGGAACACTTGGTTTTATGCTTAGCATTAATCTTGCTATTACGGGAGTTGTCGTGTTGATTACCCCTTTATCTTTTCTGGTAGCAAGTTTTATTGCGAAAAAGACATATGCGATGTTTAAGCTGCAGTCCGAGACGCGTGGGGAACAAACTGCATTGATTGATGAGATGATAGGCAATCAGAGAATTGTGCAGGCTTTTTCCTATGAAGATGAATCCCTTGAGAAATTTGATGAAATAAATGACAGGCTGCAGTCTGCATCCCTCAAGGCAATTTTCTTTTCTTCCACCACGAATCCGTCTACCAGATTTGTCAATAACCTTGTATATGCGGGTGTGGCGATTACCGGAGCGCTTTATGCGATTCGCGGCGGTATCAGTGTAGGGCAGCTTTCCTGTTTTTTAAGCTACGCAAACCAGTACACAAAACCTTTTAATGAAATATCGGGCGTCGTAACGGAATTACAGAATGCGCTTGCCTGTGCGGCAAGAATTTTTGAATTAATTGAAGAAGAGCCGCAGATTCCGGATGCGGACAATGCTGTTGTCTTAAAACAGGCGGACGGTGAAGTAACTTTAAAGGATGTTTCCTTCTCTTATGTGCCGGATAAAAAGTTAATTCAGGATTTAAACCTTGCAGTTAAGCCGGGACAGAGAATTGCCATAGTAGGACCTACAGGATGTGGAAAAACGACTGTTATCAATCTGCTGATGCGCTTTTACGACGTGGATTCCGGATCAATAAGTGTGAACGGCTATGATATCAGGAAGATGACAAGAAAGAGCCTGAGGGAAAATTATGGTATGGTTTTACAAGAGACTTGGTTAAAAGCGGGAACGATACGGGACAATATTGTGATGGGAAAACCGCAGGCAACGGAAGAGGAAGTTATTGCCGCAGCAAAAGCATCTCATGCACACAGTTTTATCAAACGTTTGCCGGACGGTTATGATACGGTGATTACGGAAGACGGCGGCAATCTTTCCCAAGGACAAAAACAGCTGTTATGTATTACGAGAGTCATGCTGTGTCTGCCGCCTATGTTGATTTTGGATGAAGCTACTTCTTCGATTGATACAAGAACTGAAATTAAAATTCAGCAGGCGTTTGCCGCGATGATGAAAGGCAGAACAAGCTTTATTGTAGCGCACAGGCTTTCCACCATTCGGGAGGCAGACGTGATTTTAGTTATGAAAGACGGCAATATCATTGAGCAGGGAAATCATGAGTCATTGCTTGCTATGAATGGATTTTATGCAAATCTATATCAGAGTCAGTTTTGCGAAGTATGCTCCAACTCTTCATAGTAGGAAGCATCTTCATTAAAATCCATATATTCCGAAAGAATATCGGTAATTACTCCATCTTCCCATGTGAAAATCATATAATGATACATTACCGTATGATTTTGTAAATATTCATCAGAACTTAACAATGCCAGAATCTCGGTACGCTCAATTTCGTTTTCTTCACATATTTGCTCTATCGTAACAGGGTTCTCATCAATAAAGAAAGTCGGCAAAATTGTTCTGATTGGTTCCGTAAAGGGGATTTCGTCCGTTTTAAGCGCCTGAAAAGGACCGTTTTCGATACTTGTTTCCATCACATAGTCACTGTATGCATTGAGATATGCTTCCGGCGTATCTCCGATACCGATGCCTTTGCTTGTCGTATTGTCTTCATGATTCAGTTCATAGTCGGCAGTCCTTAATAAAGGCGTTTCTTTGCCGCAGGCAGTCAGTGTTGCCAATGCTGCCATAGATATTAATACTGACGAAAGTATTGTCTTTATTTTTTTCATATGCGTTTTCCTTTGGTTGGATAATAAAAGAATGGAGCATACGGGAGTCGAACCCGTGACCTTAACAATGCGAATGTTACGCGCTCCCAACTGCGCTAATGCCCCATATTATGCGGACGTCTGAAAAGGAGTAGGAATCAAAAGACAGGGGCAGTAGGAATCGAACCCACATCGATGGTTTTGGAGACCACTGTTCTACCTTTGAACTATGCCCCTATTCATAATATATGGTGTAGAGAAAAAATCTCTCCAGCCACCGAAAGGTATTATAGCATGGTGTATAGTTTTTCGCAAGTTCTTTTTTTGAATGATATTTTATGATATACTAAATCCACATTCGTATAAAATGATAACAATATATTTTGGAGGATTGGCATTATGAACAATATCTGCAAAAAATTACTGTCGTTATGTATCAGTATCGGACTTTGTGTTTCTGTACTTTCAGGATGTGGAAAGAGTTCTAAAATTGAGGTAACGACCTTTCCGATGCCGGACGGTCCGGAGGAATCTACGATATATGTAGAACCGGTTGCTGATATTTCCGATGATTTCATCCGTGGTATGGATGCGTCATCCGTACTTGTGGAAGAAAACAGTGGTGTTACATATTATAATTATGAGGGGGAGGAACAGGATGTCTTTATGACATTGGCACAGTCAGGCGTAAACTATATTCGCCTGCGTGTGTGGAATGACCCGTATGACGAAAACGGCAATGGATACGGCGGCGGCAATAATGACGTTGAGACTGCCATTACACTCGGAAAGCGTGCGACACAGTACGGGATGAAAGTATGTATTGACTTCCACTATTCCGATTTCTGGGCAGACCCGAAAAGACAGCATGCTCCTAAGGCATGGGAGGGCATGAGCGGTGAAGAAAAATGCGATGCGCTTTATGAGTTTACAAAGGAGAGTCTTACGAAAATTCTGGATGCCGGCGTAGATGTGGGAATGGTGCAGATCGGAAATGAAATTAATAACGGTATGGCGGGTGAAGTATTTCTTCCTACAGTTACAGAACTTTTGAAATCAGGAAGCAGTGCGGTTCGGGAGATATCCAAAAAATACGGAAAAGATATTAAAATTCTCGTTCATTATACCAATATTGAAGATAACGGCTCTATTGACGGTCTTGTCTCCAATCTGTCACATGCAGGTCTTGATTATGATATGATCGGTTTATCCTATTATCCTTTCTGGGATGGCTCAAATGAGAATATGCAGAAAGTCGCTAAACATATTAAAGAAGCATACGGAAAAGAGGTTGTCATTGCGGAAACGTCTTATTGCTATACTGCAGAGGACGGCGACGGAAGTGGAAACAGTCTTGCCGGAACGGATGATTTGGTGGACGGCTATGCGGCATCCGTACAGGGACAGGCATCCATGATTCGTGATATATGTGCAGCAGCAAATGAAGTCGGCGCAGCCGGTGTGTTTTACTGGGAGGGAACGTGGATTCCGGTTGGTAAAGCAACTGCCGACAATTCCCCGATATGGGAAAAATACGGAAGCGGCTGGGCAAGCAGCTATGCGGCTGATTACGACCCGGATGATGCCGGATTATACTACGGCGGCTGCTCTTGGGATAATCAGGCAATGTTTGATTTTGACGGCTATCCGCTTGCCTCCTTAAATGTATTCAAGTATTTAAAATATGGAGCAACGGCGCCGCTTGCAGTGGATTCCGTTCCGGATATTTATATTTCCTGTAATGTGGGCAGTGACATTGTACTTCCGGATATGGCGGATGTGATATACAATGACCGTTCCGCTAATAAGCAGAGTGCCGTTACATGGGATGAGTCACAGCTTGCAGCTATTGATGCAAGTAAGGAAGGCAGCTATGAGATTACAGGCTATCTTGAGGATGATATCACTGTTACCTGCCATCTTACCATAGACATGATAAATTATGCTGAAAATCCGGGTTTTGAGGAAACCAATCTTTCCATGTGGAACGTGACATACGAAGGAAGCAGCAATCCGACTGATTTTCAGGTAAAATCGGATGATGCACATACCGGTGATGTTTCATTCCACTTCTGGTCGGAATCCGATATGGATTTCTCCATTGAGCAGGAACTGACAGATTTGGAACCCGGAACCTACAAACTCTCCGCTTACGCGCAGGGCGGTGATATGTCCGAAGATTCCGTATTGGAATTATATGCGGTAGTGGATGGAGAAGAATTGAGTGATTCCTTTATGCTGACAACATGGGCGGACTGGAAGAATCCCATCATACCGGAGATTACGGTAACTGACGGAACCCTTACCATCGGTGTCCGCATGAAGTGCAATGCGAAAAGCTGGGGAACGATAGATGACTTTACCCTCAATAAGATTTCCGATTAAGACTGAGGGGGGAGACATAGGATACAAAAATCCCAACCTTTAAGCGTTATGGATTCTCCGTCCGTAATGTCTGTTCCCTGCATAAGCAGAACGCCGTCACGGCCGCGGTAAATGATGTTTTGTGCATCATCGGAATAATTAAAGTAATAGATGACTTTCTCTCCGAAATCATTGATGCCCCGTTTGACAATGACAGGGTACTGCTCGGGGGGAAGTTCAATACCGGCTTCTCTGCATAAAAAGCGGAGAAGCTCTTTTAATACGGACACATCGAAATAGCAGCCTGCATAGGTTGCTGTTCCTTTTTGATAGTGATTGTGCGTAATTGCCGCATAACCTCCCCAATGAGGATGGTGATAGGAGGCAAGAACGTGCGCTGTAGATGGTTTTAGTAATTCCATCCAGTAATGGACGTCGCCGGAAACTTTTTTCTCTGTTCCGGGGAACGTGATGTCCTTTAGCGATACATTCACCGCATCGGTAAACTGGTCGTAAGTTACGCCGAATACTTCCGTCATGCCATGTGGCTGGTCGTCCGCATAGATTTTCAACATAGAATCGGAGACTGCTGTTTTAAAAGTGGAAAGCAGATGCCCGCCCTGTTTTACATAGCTGCGAAGTGCGGCGATTAAAGTATCGGAAGCACTATAAAGAGCAGGTGTTATCAAAACGGGATACTGCGAAAACAGCTCAGTGTCCGTATCATTCAGAATGTCACATTCGATATTTAACTGATAAAGCGCATCATAGAGCCATCTGACAATATCATTATACGCTAAGTTCTTATGAACCGGAAACCACTGCAGCCCGGTGAGGGATTCATTGGTAAGGAGCAGGGCAACAGAAGCTTTTTTGCGCAGATTTTTCAGACGGCTTCCGTACTTATCAAAATCAGCGCCGATTTGGCAGACATCCAGATACGTTGCATTTTCTTTTAAATTATGGCTTAAGATGCCTTTCCAGTAGGATTCAATCGCATTATGAATCGAGTGCCAGTGCCAGTACATAACGGAGTTTGCGCCGTTTGCAAGGTGGCTGAATGCCTGCATACGAAGCTGGGCAGGATAAGGGAGCCATCCGAGGTTGCCCTGCGCTTCCGTTTCCAGAATCAGATAGTTGTCTTTTTTGAGGGAACGAGCAACCGCGCCGCCGAAAGAAATTTCCGTTCCGGTTAAATCCTGTGCAGAGGGGTGATAAATGTCACATCCCGCCACGCTTAACGAATGCGCTGCTTCCCACTGGTCTACTTCAGGCTGTAATCCGAAAGAAAAGTCTCGCCAGTCATAGTCGAAATTCTGGGTAATAAACTGTTCCGGGCGGGCATATTCCTGAACAATACCGCTCTGCCAGGCAAGAAAATCGGTTACCAGCTTTCTTTGAAATTTCTGATATTCCGCGCCGAGGCTTCCGTTTATCGTGCCGCGGACATCAGGAAAGTCCTCCCATGCATTAATCCGGTTGCCCCAGTAATCCAGTCCGAACTCGTGGTTGAGGGCGTCTAAATCGTTATGAAAAATATCTCTTAAGTAGGTAATAAATTTGGCTTGTGCATAGGAACTGCATGTATCATAGGATTTTGTTTCGTTATCTAACTGAAAGCCGATGACATGGTCGTAAGGTGAAACTTCTTCCATCAGTCTGCGGATGATGATTTCGGCATGTTTCAGATACATGGGATGTGTGATATCCATGTTCTGTCTGTGACCGTAACGTCCGGCTCCGGCGTGGGTCTCGGTAATGATATCTGGGTATTTGGCAGCCAGCCATGTTGGAACCGTGTAGGTAGGTGTGCCGACAATTACCTGAATGCCGTGCTCTTTTGAGACGCGCAGCATACGGTGCAGATGGGTGAAATCAAATACCCCTTCTTTAGGTTCCCAGGTGCTCCAAGTGGATTCCGCAATTCGGATAACATTGATATGTGCTTTTTCCATCATTTCCATATCTGTTTCAATTCTGTCATATGGCAGATATTCATCATAATATGCTGCCCCGAACAATAATTTATCTGTTTTCATTCTCTTCCCATGCCTTTCTGCGATTGACAGTTTATAATGCGTCTGTTACGCTAGTATATGAACAACCGTTTGCGCTGTTTTATTAAAATTTTACCATGGAAAAAAAGAAAGGTAAAGAGGTGTCGTCAGGATGGCAGAGGATAGAAATTTAACAATCGCAGATATCGCTGAGGAGCTTGGAGTGTCAAAAACGACCATATCACGTGCCATTTCCGGTAAAGGCCGTATTGGTGATAAGACACGGGAGCGGGTGCTGCAATATATTGAGGCGCATCATTATACGCCGAATGTCATCGCAAGGGGACTGGCGCAGTCGAGAACCTACAATATCGGTCTGGTGATTCCCGGCGATTATAATATCGTAGAACTTCCTTTCTTCCAGAATTGTATGCTCGGTATCAGCAATGTAGCATCTTCTATGGGTTATGACGTTTTAATATCCATTGTTACTGCAAAAGATATCTCCGGCTTGGAGCGTATCGTTGTCAATCATAAGGTAGACGGTGTTATTTTAACGCGCACGTTGAAAGAGGATGCTCCGGCGGCTTATCTGAAAGAAACAGGTATTCCGTTTGTTACGATTGGAAGCCTGTCCGACACATCTATTGTACAGATTGACTATGCCCACAGGAGTGCCTGTAAGGAAATGACTTCACGCTTGTTTTCACAGGGGATAAAGAACATGGCACTGATTGGCGGCAGCAAAGATTATGTGGTGACGGAAAACCGCCTGCAGGGCTTTTTGGATGCTTATAAGGAAAGCGGGCAAAGGCCGGATGAAGAGTATATTTATCTTGATGTCGGGGATGCGGAAAAAGTAGAACATATTGTAGAAAAGCTGCTTGGGGAAAAGGTGGAATGCATCATTGCAATGGATGACTATTTGTGCAGCCGGGTGCTTCGCAGCCTGCAAAAACACGAGATAGAAGTTCCGAAACAGATGAAAGTTGTTTCTTTTTATGACGGTTCTTTTCTGGAGGCAGACATTCCGACGATTCGCTTCGACATGGAAGAACTGGGAGAGATGACGTGTAAGACGCTCCTTAAAATGATAGAAGGGGAAGAAGTGGAATCACGCATATTACCGGAATATCAAATAGTTTGTGCAAAATAGATAATTTATGAGAATTGAAATAGGCAATTATATACATTGACAATAAATGGATAGTTTGCTATCCTAAACACATGAACAACCGATTGCGCACCAGTGAAAACAAGGTTTTTGTTGAAAGAGCGCGGAATCGGGCGAAACGAAAAAAGAGAAAGGTAAGGTAGGGCAAAATGGATAATAAGTTTATTGTAAACATCATCCATCGTCCGGAGATGGTTCCCGAATACGCGGAGAAGGTAACCGGACACGGCAAAGAAGAAGATATCGGCAGAAAAGCGCTGCTGACAGAATCTTTGGACATTTTTAAGACACAGCAGTCTATTGCACACAAAAATGGGCTTAAGACAACTATTCAGATGACGTATGCTTCTTTATTTAACGATGAAGCAGTTGAGCTTGCAAAAGCGGATCATGAGAAATACGGAGATGAAATCGCATTGTCTTTATTGGGACTGCCCTGTAAGGAGTTTCGTGAAAAATATAAGACAAAAGATTTCTGTATCTGGATGTTTTCGATGGAAGACAAGAAATCTATTGTAGATGATGTATTCGGCAAATTTCATGACCGTTTCGGCTTTTATCCGGAATCTACGGGTTCCTATTATATGGATGCCGATTTGGGCAATGTGCTTCCAGCTGCTGCACGCACTATGATTAATACTCATTTCGGCAAGACT
>CAZKOR010000049.1:0-20557 GCA_964554405.1 uncultured Bacteroides sp.
TTGTAGAGGGCAGTGAAGCCGAGGCTTCGGTTAAAGGTACGGATGCTGATATGGATCTAGCGGTTATTGCCGTACCGTTAGATGACATTTCCCAGACAACATTAGATCAGATAGCGATTGCGACACTGGGTGATTCTAATGATTTGAAAGTCGGTGAGCCTGCAATTGCTATCGGAAATGCGCTTGGATACGGACAGTCTGTTACAACGGGTGTTATCAGTGCTTTAAATAGAGATATGGAGCTTTCGGACGGCAGTACGGGAACTTTCATTCAGACAGATGCAGCAATCAATCCGGGTAATTCAGGCGGCGCACTTTTAAATATCAAAGGTGAAGTGATTGGTATCAATTCTAATAAAATAGGCGGCAGTGTTGTAGAGGGTATGGGATATGCCATTCCGATTTCTGCAGCAAGTCCTATTATTGCAGACTTGATGCTGAGGGAGACGAAGAATAAAGTTGCAGAAGAAGAAAGAGGATTTTTGGGAATTTCCGGTATCAGTGTTACAGCGGAAGTTGCATCCACTTATGGTATGCCGGAAGGCGTTTATATCGCACAGGTATACGAGGGTACAGCGGCAGATGCAGCAGGACTTCAGAAAGGTGATATTATTAATTCCTTTGACGGTATAAAAATCACTTCCATGGATGAACTGCAGAAGCTTCTGGAATACTATGCAAAAGGCGACACGGTGGATTTGAAAGTTATGACAATCGGAGCAGGCGGCTATCGCAGTAAAACAGTCACTATTACACTGGGAAATAAAGTAGAACAATAAAAAGTTGAAAGAATTACATTCTTTCAACTGCGAGTTTCTGACTGATGGTCATAAACTCGCGGACTGAGAAAAGGGCACAACCCCGTTGCATTGCAGCGGGGTATTATATTTTATAGGAAATTACGCCACAGCATAAATCATTCCAATGAGAATGCAAAGCATTCTCAGAATCGAGTGCGCCGGCACTCGATTTTTACGTAGTTGCATATTGATAAAAATATAGATATAATAAAGGATAAGTTGTGCACAAAAGGGGTATTGAACAGGAAAGGTATGGATAATGAGTATGAACGATGATGAAAGAATCGATAAGGATAAAAACGATGAAACTTCCTGGGACTTCAGGGAATTGGATGATGTGGATACGCAGAAAGAGGAATTGCTGAGCGGCGGACATGAAGATAGAAAGCCGGATTCTGACAAAACGGATAATGATAAGTCAGATGAATATGAGGAAGTCTGCTTTATCTGCAGAAGACCGGAAAGCAAGACCGGGAAGATGTTTAAGCTGCCCAATCATATCTGTGTCTGCAATGATTGTATGCACAAGACAATGGATACGGTCAGCCAGTTTGATTATCAGGGCATGCTAAATCATCCGGGAGGACCGGGCGGCAATATGACCGACTTTAACAACGGAAAGGGATTTCCGAATATCAGTTTCGTGAATCTTGCAGATTTGCAGGGGGACGGCGGTATTCCCAATAAGCAGAAACTGAAGAAAAAGAAACGTGCGAAGGAAAACGTTCCGGCTATTGATATTAAAAATATTATGCCGCCGCACAAGATTAAGGCAAAACTGGATGACTATGTGGTAGGGCAGGAGCATGCTAAAAAGGTAATTTCCGTAGCCGTTTATAATCATTATAAAAGAGTGGCAACGGGCACGATGGATGAAATTGAAATCGAAAAGTCCAATATGCTGATGATAGGACCTACGGGCTGCGGTAAAACCTATCTTGTGAAAACTCTGGCAAGACTTTTGGATGTGCCGCTTGCCATAGCGGACGCCACTTCTTTGACGGAAGCAGGATATATTGGTGATGACATCGAGAGCGTTGTTTCCAAACTGCTTGCCGCTGCCGATAATGATGTGGAGCGTGCGGAGCAGGGTATTATCTTTATTGATGAAATTGATAAGATTGCTAAGAAGAAAAATACCAACTCCAGAGACGTGAGCGGCGAATCTGTGCAGCAGGGAATGTTAAAGCTGTTAGAGGGCGCGGAAGTGGAAGTGCCGGTAGGAGCTAATTCCAAAAATGCCATGGTGCCGCTTGCCACAGTAAATACCAGAAATATTCTTTTCATCTGCGGCGGTGCATTTCCGGATTTGGATGATATTATTAAGCAGCGTCTGAATAAAAAGACATCGATTGGCTATAATGCGGAACTTCGTGATAAATATGATAAAGAAAAAAATATTTTAAACAGAGTCACAGTGGAAGATATTAAAAAATTCGGTATGATTCCGGAGTTTATCGGACGGCTTCCGATTATCTTTACATTAGAGGGTCTGAGCAAGGAAATGATGATTAAAATTTTAAGTGAGCCTCGCAATGCGATTTTAAAACAGTATCAGAAACTTCTGGCGTTAGACGAGGTGCAGCTTGAGTTTAATGAGGGCGCTCTGGAAGCAATCGCGGAAAAAGCGATGGAAAAAGATACCGGCGCGAGGGCGCTGCGAGCTATCATTGAAGAATTTATGCTGGATATTATGTATGAAATCCCGAAAGACGATAATATCGGAAGAATTACGATTACAAGAGAATATATTGAGGGAACCGGAGGTCCGATTATTGATATCAGAAGCGGTAGCCTAGAAAGCCCAGATAATCTGCAAATCGTAGAAGAGTAGGCATGAGAGAAAAACCTGCATATCATATCATAAGGAAAGTACAGCGAAAGCGCAGATATGGTATGACTTGCAAAGAAAGAATTCTATCCAATGACTATGCAGATATTATAATAGATTTTGTACTGCCCGCAGAAACTCTGGCAGGCAGATTGGATTATTGTTTTCAGGCACTGGACGATGAGTTTGGCGTTGCTTATGTGAACAGGCAGGAACTGCCGTCTCTTTCCGTCGGCGTGTACAATTATTCTTCTATTCCGAATTTATATGGACTTATGCAGACTTTTCAGGCGGATAATTTGATAGAGACGGGAAATCTCCGGGTACAGGGTCCGCCGCTCAGCTTACAGGGCAGGGGCGTGATTATAGGTTTTATTGATACCGGAATCCGTTATCAGCTTGACGTATTCAGGGATGAGAACGGCGGAAGTAGAATTCTCTCTATCTGGGATCAGACGATACAGACAGGGGAGCCGCCGGAAGGCTTTTTATATGGAACGGAATATACAAGGGAAGAAATTAACCGTGCATTGGAAAGCGGACAGCCGCTTAGTATAGTTCCCACGACCGATGAAAACGGACATGGAACGGCAATGGCATCGGCGGCTGCCGGAAGTGTTTTAAATCAGGGACTGACGTTTCGGGGAGCCGCACCGCAGGCGGATATTGCAGTCGTGAAGTTGAAAGGTGCAAAAGAGTATTTGCGGGAGTATTATGCGATTGCCGATGATGCCGTTGCCTATCAGGAAAATGATATTATGGAAGCGGTAAAATATCTGGAGAGTATGGCAATCGTATTCGAGAGACCGGTTGTCATAGTGCTCGGCATTGGCAGCAATATGGGCGACCATGAAGGAAACTCGCCGCTGCCCTCTTATCTTAATAAAGTAGCATCAAAGAGAAGCAGGGCGATTGTTGTCTGCGGTGGGAATGAGGGTGATAAAGAACACCATTACAGCGCGGCAATGCCTGAACAGATTGAGATGCGGGTAGAAGAGAATACAAAGGGTTTTTCCATGGAACTATGGGGAAACCGGATTGATATTTATAGTGTTGTGCTGCGGACACCGGGCGGTGAAATGACGCCTATTATTGATTTTCGGAACGGACAGGACAATTATTTCTCTTTTGTGTTTGACAAAACCAAAATATATACGGGACTTTCCATAGTAGAGAAGCGTTCCGGAAATGAGCTGATTTTCTTTCGTTTTGAAAACCCGACGCCGGGCATCTGGAGCATTATAGTATATCCATCGGAACAGGAGCGCATCAGGGGGTCGGGGCGTTTTCATATCTGGCTGCCGATTGTTTCTTTTATTGACGGAGGTGTCACTTTTCTGGAACCCGACCCGGATGTGACGCTGACGGAGCCTGCCAATGCGGAGCAGGTTATTACCATATCTGCCTATAATGGAAGGACAGGAAGCTGGTATTCGGAATCAGGAAGAGGATTTTCTGCGGGTGATATGATAAAACCGGATTTGGCAGCGCCAGGCGTACAGGTATCCACGATTTTAGGAGCGCGAACAGGCTCCAGTATGGCGGCCGCGCTGAGCGCAGGATGCGTTGCACAGTTTATGGAGTGGGCGATTGTGGACGGATATGCGCCTTTTATAGAAAGCAAGTCAATTAAAAGCTATTTCATCAGAGGTGCAAGACGGGAAAATAATATAACATATCCGGACAGAAGATGGGGCTATGGCAAACTGGACATCAGCGGAACGTTTGAGGCGCTGGCGAGGATATAGGAGTATAGATAGATGAGTGAAAATGTAATAGAACTGAAAAATGTCCGAAAGGAGTTTGTGACAACCAAACATTATCCGGGATGGAGTGGTGCTGTAAAAGGATTGTTCACAAAGGAAAAAGAAAAAAAGATTGCGGTTGATGATATCTCCCTCGCGATAAAAGAGGGAGATATTGTCGGTTATATTGGGAGTAACGGAGCGGGAAAATCCACTACGATTAAAATTATGTCAGGAATTCTGACACCAACGTCAGGTTCCTGTATGGTTAATGGACTGGAACCCTATCGGAACCGAAAGAAAAACGCTAAAAATATCGGCGTTGTATTTGGGCAGCGTACGCAGCTTTGGTGGGACTTGCCGCTTAGTGAAACATATACGGTTTTAAAAGAAATCTATGATGTGAGCGATAAGGATTACACGGAGCGGATGAATTTCTTCCAAGAGGTTTTAGGGCTGAACGAATTTATACACAGCACGGTCAGAACCTTATCTCTGGGACAGAGGATGCGGGCGGATTTAGCGGCGGCGCTTCTACATAATCCCAAAGTATTATATCTGGACGAACCGACAATCGGACTGGATGTCGTGGTAAAAGATAAGATTCGTCAGGCAATCAGGGAAATCAATGAAAAGTATCATACGACAGTCATACTGACTACCCATGATTTGAATGATATTGAGGAATTATGCCAGCGGATTATTATCATAGATGCCGGCAAAAAAATATATGATTCTACGCTAAACCAGCTGAAAAAGGATTATGGTTATCGCTGCAGTATCCTCTTTGAGTGGAAAGAGCAGCCGAAGGGGGCGCAGACCGAAATGTTGCGGAATATGGATAACAGAGTAGAATTTACGGAGCAAAATAAAGGCGGACAAGTGTATTTCAGCAAAAACGATATTACCGCTGCGGAAGTGCTCGTAAAGGTGATGGAGATTATAGAGGTAAAAGATATTCAGATGAAAGAGACAGAGCTTACGGATATTGTGAAAAGCATCTATCAGAATGGCGCAGGGATATAAGTATGACGAAATTTTTCAAAATTTATTGGACTTTTACCATAAATCAGGCGAAATCAAATTTTGCTTATAAGGGCAGATTTTATTTGTATATCGTCCGGAAGTTTCTCGGGATGTTTATTTACTATTATCTCTGGATGGCGGTCTATGCAAGTTCCGCATCAGACCAGCTTGGAGGGTTCAGCAGGAATGAAATGATTCTCTATGTATTCATGTCCTATACGATTTCCGATATTGTTATGATAGGCATTTCTTCTGAAATCGGATATGATGTGATTGACGGCAGTGTGGCGACGAATCTGATAAAGCCGATAGACTACCGGATTTACCTGACATTCAGAGCATTGGGAACGATGATATACCGGGTGGTAGTGCCGTCTGTTCTTATATGGATTGGACTGGAAATTTATAAGGTTACAAAATTGGGAATGACAGTTACCCGTCCGGATGAGATTTTATTGGCACTTATTAGTATTGTTTTCAGTTTTTTCATATATGTGTTTTTTGACTATTGTTTTGGAATGTTAGCGTTTGTTACGACTTATATTTTCGGGATGAATGTCATAAAAAATGCGGCGCTGAATCTACTGACCGGAAGACTGATTCCGATTTCCTTTTTTCCGGTGTTTATACAGGAAATATTTTCTTTCCTGCCGTTTACGGCAATGACATATGTTCCGGTTATGTTTTATCTTGGTAAATATTCGGGTGCGGAAGCATGGAAGCAGCTTGGAAAGCAGGCATTGTGGATTGGGATTCTGTATTTTCTGGGAAGTATTTTGTGGAAGAAAATCGAAAAGAGGATTGTTATTTTAGGCGGTTGAGAGGGAGTTTGCCATGAAGAAGATAGCAAGATATATAAGATTGTATCGGATTTTTGCGGTGCAGTATATGAAAACGGTAATGCAGTCTAAAACGGATTTTTTCGTTGGACTGGGCGGATTTTTGATTTCTCAGGCGTCGGGGCTTGCTTTTCTTTATCTTGTTTTTAAGCAGATACCGTCTATGAACGAGTGGACGTTGGAGCAGATGCTTTTTATCTATGGATTCGCGCAGATTCCAAGGGGAATCGACCATTTGCTGACAGACAATCTGTGGATGGTAGGGTGGCAGATGGTGATAAAGGGAACTTTCGACAAATATATGCTGCGCCCGATGAATATATTTTTTCAAATTGTATGTGAAAAAGTGCAGTTTGACGCAGTAGGGGAACTTTTGATAGGAGGTTTCTTTGTCGGGAGGGCAGTTTTGCACGGCGTTGTTCAGGTAACGCCGATTAAGGCGGTATTGTTTGTCGTATCCATTATTGCCGGAAGCGTTATTTATACTTCCGTTAAATTGGTATTAGCATCTATCGCGTTCTGGGTAAAGGACAGTTCGCCGATAATGACGACAGCATATGATGTGGCTGATTTTGCAAAATATCCGATTGAGATTTATGCTAAACCAATTCAAATTGTTTTAATGACGATATTGCCGTTTGCCTTTGTCGCTTACATTCCCTCTACGTTTTTTCTGATCCATGCGAATGTTTGGAAAACGATTGCGGCTGAATGCGGGATTGCGGCAGTGTTTTGGATGTTTGCGTATGCATTGTTTAAAAAGGGACTTTCCATTTATGAGAGCGCCGGGAATTAGGAGAAGTATTTGAATAGGATTTTGGATGTTTAGGACTGAATTTTTGATTTAGTCCTTTTTATTTGCAGTTATGATGCAACTTTGATGCAATTATGATGCAAAAATGATGCATACCTTTGGTAGAATAAAAACAAAGATGTGATATTTTTGGGGGAGAATGCTATGAAAAAATGCGGGAAAAGATTGCAGGTATACATATTGATAGTATTGACAGTCATGATTTTACCAGGCTGTGCAGGACAGGAGCAGGAAATGGAAGAACCGGAGGCAGTGACAGAAAATGTTCAGGAAGAAGGGCAGGAAACAACGGAAGCAGAGGAACCTCTTGTAGAAAGTGACACCCCGAACATGCCGGAAATTGAAGTGACAGTGTCAGGAGATTATTCTTTTCTGGATGTTACAATTCACAACGAAGAAGAGTATCAGGCATTTGTTGACTGTCTGGAAGATTACACGGAAAGTGTCAGCCTTACGTTGTTTTTGGAAGAAACAGACACAGTTATTTATCTGGATGATATACTGGTTTATCAGAATTTTGAATTTCTTGATATAAAATACGGAGGCACAATATCAGCACGGAATATGGAAGTCCTCAATGAAAGTCCGGTGAGAGATATCGAATTGTATCATCCCTATGCAATAGAGGAAGATGTATTAAGCCAAATGTCAAATTTAGAATATGTTACGATTCGCATAGATAGTCAGTATAACGGCGCATTGCCTGCAAAAGAACTGTTGCAAAATACAGACTGCACAAGTATTGTTGTGAGATGGGATGATGAGGGGAAAGAGGAAGTGAATCTGGAAGAATTTGACGAGTGGGATGAGATAAACGCTATGCTGTCTGAAGATAATTGTTACTTAAAGGCTCTGTATGTGTCGAATGAAGGTGACTACAATTATATCAGCTATGAGTTTCGCGTTCGTGGGGAGGAAAAAGGAAACACATGTGAGGCAAATGAATGTGCGGCATTTATCTGTATCAAAGACAGGGAAAGTTATGGTGAAAAGTATTTTGATATTTTAGAAGTGCCGATTGAGGGTATTGACACATTATCATGGCTTGATGGAAGAAGGGTGAGGTTGATGGATGTGAATTTTGATGGATATAGCGACCTTATTTTTGTCGGAGATAATGACAATAGTCCTTTAGGAGCAGATATTCGGTGTATCGGTTTTCTGTGGAACGAGAAGGAACAGAGATATGAATGGAATGCTACCGTACCGAAATATATTGGTCGGATTGATGATGAGCGGAAAAGAATCACGTTCGGCAGTGGATACTCCGCTTTTGACGATGATTATTACATTTATGAGTATCATGACGGCATATTTACGGAGAAAAGGCTGATAGTTACACTTTCACAGACAGAAGATAAAGTGACATGGCAGTATTATGAAGATGGGGAATTATTAAAAGGATTGGAGGAAACTTATGATGAAGATGTGAAGCTGTATTATATCATATACGAAGAGAATGGAATGGTTACGGAGGAAGTAATTGAAAAAAATGATTATAAATATACCAATTACTCGGGGTTAGGAAAAGAGTATTTTCCGGAATTTGATTTTTATAATTTTGGATAGGGGGAAGCGTGGCAGAAATCAGTTATATGAAAGGAAGCGATAAAGGAATGCGAACAAAGACAGGGATAATCAGTATCATATTGATAATATTAACAACCTCATTATATGCAATGCAGGTAAAAGCAAGCGGAGGAGAAGAAAGTCAGATGGAGCAGTTAAAGGGGGGAAGCAGAGTCTTTTTTAGTCTCGCCTGTTGTTTCAGACTTTTTAACTATGGATTCTGAGGATTTTGAAAACAAGTATGACAGAAATCAATTATATGAGGAGGACATCCTTTATTGTGATATGGCAGCATGGCGCTATCACGGAACACAAGTAGATGGTTTTCAAAATCCAGAAGACTATTATGATGTTAAAAATACTGCTGCGTTGCGTTATATGATAGATGACCGACTATATGATTTTGTAGAGGAGAATCATGCAGATGCCGATTCCTTTAGCAATAATAGTTTTACGACAGACGTTTATATTAAATATATGGGAGATTATGCGATATCAATCTATTTTCAGAGAAATACGGATGACGCCGAGGAAGATTTGATGAGACTGTTGGAAATTTCATATGTGAAAGTGGAATTAGGAGAAGGGAAAGTACCAATGTCTTTGTATCAATATTTAGAAAATGACTATTATGAAGTAAGAGAGGATATTTTATCAGAAGACTGGATGATATCACCGGAAGGGAATAAAGAAGTTTGTGTGATGAATGGTGCTTTGCCCAAACATCCAGCGCAGATTTTTATACGTTATCGGGATAAAAAACCGGATGCTGTTTTCCGATTTACATGGGAGCAGGGGATTGCCGGATGGATAGATGAAGAACATGTTGTTTGTTATATGATAGATTGGAATCCCAAGCTAATTCACCTGGAAACGAATCAGGTAGAAGAGATAGAAATATCTGTTGGGGATAATAGAGAGCGTGTTTTTGATGCTTGTGGAGCAAAGTATGAGATAACCGGAAATCAATTAATTGTCCGGTATAAGAACGAGGAGCTTTATCGTTGGGATATTGTGAAAGAAAATCAGGAAGTACGTATTGTAGAAATACCATAGGAGGAAATGAATGAGTAAGTGGAAGCGGTTAGTAGGGTTATTGTTTTTATTTAGTGGACTTTGTTTATCCGCCTGCGGGAAAGATGAGACAGTGACGGTGACAGAACTCATAAATATTGAAGAAACAACGGAAATAGAAGAAGAGGTAAGAGAGAATGTTGTTGATGAGTCGATTTTAACATATTTTGTAGAAACTCACCATTTGACAGATGAGTGGGCAACACTTAGGGATTCTAAACCGATTACCATGTCAGATGGAAACGTACAGGAACTTTACTTGATTTGGCATGAGATAGACCTCCAGAATATGAAATACAATCTGACATACAGTGGAATTTTAGTCGATGGTACAGATAACAGCAGTCAAATACTGTTTCAGATAGATAAGTTGTGCGATGAAATGGACTTAAGCTCCCAAACATTCTATGAGTTCTACGATATGCAGATTTGTGATGTTGATGGAAACGGAGAGGATGACATTATTCTGATTTTGGGAACGCATGGAACGACAGGATGGGAAAGCTACCTGCCAAATTTATTCTGTATGATAGGACTGCAGGAAGATGGCGATTTTAATTATATAACAAGTTGGAATGAAACATGGTTAGAGGCGGTTATGGATGTTTTATATGATGAAGACCGTGTGAATTGGAAAGTAAGTAATATTTATGAAGATTTGAAAAATTATTTTGGAAACGAAAGCAGAACGGGCGGAATCCGTAAACAAGATGACGTGAATGTTATCCAATATAAAGATGAAAGGATACTGGAGAAAATAGATAACCGTTCGGCTTTTTTTGACAGGGAATTGTTGTGGGGAAAACTGATAACAGATGATAATGATTTGCAAAGCATAAAAGTATATAAGGAATTTGGAGAACGGGGCTGTTCTTCCAGCGTAAGAATATCTGTTTATTTGTATGATTATGCGCTGGAAGACGCAGAACTGCAGGCAGTGCCGGATGTTTATGCCGAATTGAGTTATGCCCAAATGAGCGGTCAATATGTAGATGAGATGATATATTTTAAAGATGTGGAACTGAAAGAAATTACTTATGAAGATGTGAACGGAGATGGGTTAAAAGATATCAGGATGACGATAGACTGTATGCTTGAGACGGATGAAAAAAAGGAAATCTGTGAGACTTATGAGATAGTCTATCTTCAGGAAGAGAATGGGAATAGAATGAAAAAATTCCAAAGTGTTTTGGAAGATAGAAAAGATGAGGTGAAAGCAAGCGGAGGAGAAGTAATCGAAGGAAGTCAGTTAGAACAGTTTGAAAAAGCGAATGTGCCCTTATTTGACGGATTTGCAGAAATGAATTACTGCCTGTTTTTGGAAACACATCTGGATTATGGGGTTTCACTTGACTATTACCGCTATGGTATTTATGGTGATTTTGTTCGGACGACTCGGGAAGGTGAAGAACTATATTTTAACTTAAATGAAAAAATGCTGGGAAATAAGTTGAATTTATATACACACACGGAATGGTATTATAGTGCTGAACCATTTATTCAGAATATAACACCAGATTTGGAATTGATCATATCCAGACAGTATACAGATGTAGCGGCAAAAATGAATATAGATAGAGCATATTATCAAAAACAGGAGGTAGGACAGAAAGAGTGGAATAGAGAATATGAAAATGCATTTTTTGAATTGCAGAAAAAAGAGGATGATGGAACATATGAACTGATGGAGGATGAAACATTAAAGAGATGGGACGAAATAACAATGGCGGTATGGGATAGGAACGATAGTTTGTATGATTTTGTGAGAAGAAGCATAAGCAGCATAGATGAGTATGGAAAGTTGTTGGCGGTTGCCATGCCGGACAATACAGGCATCGAAATATACAGCATGGAGAGCGGAGAAGAACTGCAGCATATGGAGATAGCAGATAACATCGACACCGACTGGCCTATCGAGATATCGCAGATAAAAGGAACGGCAGAGAGTGGTTGGCTTGTGTTTTCCAATGGGGATGTTACCTATCGAATGACCTATCCTGACGGCGGTTTGGAGAAAATGGGAGAATTTATGTATGGAACGACTTTTTCGCCGGATGAGAAATACCTTGCATATTGTACAGGTAATAGAATTCTGGGTGAATTATGTCTGTTATGGTCAGATAAAAAGTATGCCCAAAAGTATGAGAAATGGCAGCAGATGTATGAGCGGTGGGAAACTGCCGGAAGCGGTTGGTATGTAGAAGAATTGGAAACAGGGAAGAAGACATACATTTATATTGAACCATGGCAAGAAGATTATGGCAGTACGATTCGCGACGGCAGATGTGTATGGATTCAAAAGGACAAGTTATTGCAAATAGTTACAACCATTCCTTCTTACTGAGTGGTTTTAGATAATTTTTCTTCAGATCGCGGATATTTCCGAAGAATATCATTTCAGATTTGGAAAACATATTATTTTCAAGTTTGAGTTTGACTAATGTTAATGTGCATAATAAATCTGCTGTTTGAAAAAGTTTATATTCTGAAGGCGTAACTTTACGGAATATTGGATTTGGCAATAAAGTGTTGAATACAGAAGATATGATTTTGTTGACTTCAACCTGACCATTATCATAGTAGATTTTAACCTCATCAAAGGAAAGAAATTCTTCGTAATGTTTATGGATGAATTGTGAAATCTGTTTGGATAGTTTTCCGGCAGCATCAACTACATTGGATGAATGCTTTTTCTCAATATAAAAGCTTTTGTAACGGATATCAATCTGCCGGATAAAAGCGACCATTTTATTGAAGATATGACGGCGTTCATTAAGGGATAGATTCATGTATATTTCTTCTTTACGGATTATTGGTCCGGTGTGGATGCAGAGGTTATTGAGATTAAGATATGTAAGTTCCTGATTCAGTTGGATGATAGCGGGATGAACATTTACTTTTTGGTCATGAAAGACCATTGTTATAATGTAATATGGCGAATGATGGTCATATTCACCAAAATCGCCGGATTCGTCTATGAAGATACTGAGTTCTTTCAAGTTTTTATATCACCTCTCTAACGTTTGTAAAAAATAGCGGGGAACTTCCCCGCCGGTGATGGACCTGGGTCTTATGACCAGCCCAAATGAAATCAATGATTTCGTTACATTTAGTATATGATTAATTTGAGAGAAATGCAATAGAAATTTTAGGAAAACGAAAGCGAAAAATAGCAATATTCAGACAATATTACAATGGCAAGGAGCATATGAAATGAAAAGAAAACTATCGAAAAAGCATCTATTTTTTATTTTTCTGATTTGCAGCCTTATTGGCAATGTCTGTTTATATATGGGGAAACAACGAGCAGAGCAGAAAGTTAGCAAAATTACAAGTGAGCTGAGAGAGAAACAAGAAGCACTTACAGAAATTTCAAATGAAACAACAGCGACAGAAGAAGCGGAGACAGCAGAAGAGAAAGAAATAGAAGAAGTGTCGGAAACGGAAGAGGAGGCAGAAACGAATCTTCCGGATATCGGGCAGGAAATAGAAGAGTACAGAATGCATTTTATTGAGTTATATACAAGCAATGCTATGGAAGAGACAGAAGATAGGATAAATATAGAAGAAATGGAGATAGATTTTGGAGATAATGGTGAGCCTGCAACATTAATAAAATATATGGATTTATCCGGTGAGAAATTGCGGTATCAACTACAGTTTTATGGTGAAACAGGGCGGTGCAGTATAGATTATTATTTATGCAAAGATTTTGTTCTCATCAGCAGAAAAAATGATTATTACAGCAGTTGGGTATTAACTGCGGATTATTCGGATGTGTTGTACAGTACGATAGAAAACTGGATTGTTATTGATGAAAATGTGTATGTTTTACATAGTGACGGAGAATTAGAGAAAATTGAAAAGACGCAGTTGGAGGCTCCGGTGTTGGAAGAGATAGAAGCCTTTGACATGGAAATCACGGAAATTAAAAATAAAGAAGAGTTAAAGCAATACTATGGCTTTTATGAAATTACTGAATTCTGGCCTACATTATATTATTATAGAGGAGATCCATATGACAGGTTACGAGTGCAAGAAGCTGATATGATGCTTGGTCATATTGTGGAGATTAAAGGAGATTCCTTAGTAACGTATGAATGTTTTCGGTGGGCGGCAGTGTATGATGGTCATGAAACACGGATAGAGAATTATCAGATAGAAAAGGTTTCTATTGAAAATCCCGCATATGAGTGGGAGCGTATAAATCCTGCTTCAACAAGCTTAGAAGAATTTGCAGGACGGCTTAGGGAGAGTTTTCCGTGTGCACCAGAGTTTGAAGACTGTAGGGAAAAGATTTGTGGTCGGATTAGCGCTAAAGTGGATTCTCATTATTGGCAGGAGTATTATGTAATGGAAGATGGAATTATGATGCATTCCATAATAACAGGGCAATATTTCTATCTAAAGAAGCTGGATAAGGAGCCTGATAAAGCAATGCCTGTAGAAGAGTTATCAGAAGAAGAGAAAGAAAAAATAATACAGGATGTTTATGGAAGCTATACAATAACAGAATTTATGCCGACAAAGTTTTATCCGGCGTTAGATTCAGGAGGAGATACACTCTTGCCGCAAGGGGAAGCGGATATGATGATTGGCAGAGAGATTGTTGTTAACGAGCAGTTATTCACAACATATGACAATGGACGATTACCCAATTCTGAGAGTACGAACCGGTTGATGGATGAATATTTATTGGAGAAAAAAGAGATTACAACGCCGGATTATCAAATAGAAAGAAAAATCAGGGATGATATTTTCGGACTGCGTGATGATATGTTGCCGGAAGAAATGCAACAGGAAGAATATATCGAAATAAATGTAAACCCCGGATATGGAGAGTCAATATTTGATTCGCTTATTCCTCAGATGTATCTGCTGAATGACGGCAGGCTTTTGTTATATGCAATGGGGGAATATTTCTTGTTAGAGAAAAATGAAGTTTAAAATATAACAGTCCAAAGGAAAAGGAATAAAAATATGAAAAGAATGAGCAGAATACCAATATGTGCCATTATATGCAGCTTGTTTATCTTTATAAATGCAATGCATGTAGAGGGAAGCGGAGAAGTATACCTGGAAGAAACAGAGTTTTGCAGTATCAATGATTTTGAGGATTTTCATTATTATCTGTTTTGTAATACCAATATAAGTCTGGGAACAACACCGGAGGTTATAAACGCATTTATCGGAAATGAAGGGGAAACGATGGAAGCGGGAATAGAACTCTATCAGAATTTTATGGAACCGCTTCGGACGGATGACCATGAAGAAAATATGGAACTGTACTATATTTCTCCGGACTGCAAATTGGTTGTAACGAGGGAAGAACCTGTGAGAGGAGATCATATGATTACCAGATGGAGTTCTTTTGATGGAGGAGAAGCGCAGAATGTAAAAGAAATAGATAGCCGCGACAGGACTTATTTCCATATCATAAAAAGTGGGGACGCCTATATTGTGGTGGATGGGGAGACGTTTTATAAGAAAGTAGATAGATTATATGAACAAACGGGATACTACTGTATACACTACAATGAACAGGGAGATTTGGGGGTCGGATATAAATATGAATATGACGAATCGGGAAAGTGCACACAGAAAATGGCAATATTTGATTTAGAGAGCACAGAGGTTTTGTGGACTTTTTATCGGGGGGAAGAAAAATATGGATATGTGCACCAGATTCAAGGAGATAAGGAGAGCGGAAAAGTAGTCTTTGATATAGAGAATCGTTATTATTATGAGTTTGCTTATCCTTCCGGAGAGACCAGATATCTTGGGACGGATATATATTGCCCATGTTATAGTCCGGACGGAAAGTATTTAGTTTATTCTAGCCCTTGCTGTGAGGATTGGTATGATGTGGATGAGAAGGCTACTGAAGAGATGGAGAGGATTCTTCCGGGAATCTATATCTTAGAAGTGGAAACCGGAAAGACAGCGTATATAAAGCAGGACATGAAAGATATACATAGGGCTGCAATATTGGATTATCGTAGCTTTGAGTGGTTGGAAAAGGACTGCTTTGAACAGGTTATGGAGTAAAAAAATGAGCACTTTTTTAAAGCGATTACGGAATATATGTGTCACCTTAATTTTGATGATAGGTGTTTATGAATATGCCAAAACATCGGGAATATATCAGGTCGAAGATATCAATATTGAAGCAGCCGTTCCGGAAAGCAGTGTCGATAATGAGAATGAGAGAAAACCAAGCAATGAGATAAACCTGAAAGAAGTGTCGGAACGTGGGGATGACGTGGCTTGAGTTGGCGTTATTTTGCCTATAAAGACCTGCTTATTTTGGAGTATGAGCGTGTGTACAAAAAGCAGGACGGGATGTATCAACTGACGGATCAGAAGCTGAGCGATATGACAGGAATTGTATTATGGGAGAGTCGTGAAAATGTTTCGCTAGTCAGCATTGTATTATGATTAAAATAATGATAAAATATAAACAGGATATAGAATTTGAGTATACAGCAGGAGGAAAAGTGGATGATAATAACGAATACACCATATGATGATGTGTTCCGTACATTGCTGAATGATTGCAGTGCGTTGATTATACCTGTTATTAATGAGGTTTTTGGGGAATGCTATGCAGGAGATGAAGAAATAGTGTTTGCGCCGAACGAGCATTTTCTCAATCGGGAAGGCGTAGAAGAGCATGAGCGGATTACGGATACCAGTTTTAAGATTATCGGAACGGAAACAAAGAAATACCACTGGGAATGCCAGAGTAGCCCAGATGACAGCATGTTAGTCCGTTTTTTTGAATATGATACCCAGATAGCGTTAGATGAAGGGGAGATACGGGAAAATGTTTTGACAGTTACCCTGCCTCATTCGGCGGTACTATTTTTAAGATGCAGGCAGACAACACCGGATAAAATGGGGATTCGAATTATAACGCCGGGAGGGAGTGTTTCTTATGAGATTCCGGTAATGAAACTGCAGTACTATACATTAGAAGAGATTTTTGAAAAAGAACTTCTTTTTCTAATTCCATTTTATATTTTTTCACACGAAAGCCGTTTTATGGAGTATAATAAAGATACGACCAAAATGGAACCTCTATTAAAGGAATATGAGAAAATAAAAAATCATCTGGAAGAATTATTAAATACAGAGAAAATTACAGAGTATACGAAATGTACAATTACAGATATGTCAGGTAAAGTGCTGGAGCATATCGCGGAAAAGTATGAAAATGTCAGGAAAGGGGTGAGCTCTGTTATGGGAGGCAAAGTTCTTGAATATGAAGCAAAAACGATAAGGAATGAAGGAATAAAGGAAGGAATAAAAGAAGGAATGCAGGAAGGTCTTCAAAAGGGCAGGCTGGAAATGCTGTTTGACCTTGTACGGGACAATCTTTTGTCGATAAAAGATGCCGCATCACAGGCAAAACTCACAGAAGAAACTTTCAGGGAGAAAATGATGGACAGCGGTAGATAAAAGCAGTTACAGATAATTTGGAAATAAAGCTTACTAAGTATGGAAACAGGGAAATAACACGTTATCAGGTTATTTCTCTGTTTTTGTTATATAGGAAAATATGTCACAGCTTAATAAAAAAATTGAAATGTAACACTTTTGTAACAGATATGATGCAAAAATGATGCATTGATGGTTTATGATGTAGGTAAAAAAACAGTAGGGAGATATTTTCGATGAACTTAAAAAACATATTTAATATAGAGAAACTTAATATACTTATTTTTGGCGGATTATTGTTCCTATCCGGCTGTGGCGCATCAGATGCACCACAGTCATATGCGGAGAACAATATTTCCATGGAGGAGCCAGAAAAGGAAACGGACACAGTGGAGGAAGAGGAGCAGATACCAATAGGAGAAGAAAGCATAGAGAAGATATATCAAGAACTCGTAGAGAGTGCACAATATGACTGGGAGTGGGTGATTGAACCCGGAGAATATGAGGATTTTACATTTCTGGGTGGATCGTACATAGCAGTCAAAAAAGAAAACGGAAAGTATAGCGTTATAGATGAAAATGGTGATTTTGCCTTTTTGGAAGAATATGATTATATTTCACCATACAGTGAAAATATGGCACATGCTGAAAATGACGGAAATATTTTCTACCTTGATAAAGACGGTAACAGAGTGATACAGGGGGCTTTTCAGTCTGCAAGGAATTTTTACGGACAAAGAGCTGCGGTACAGATGGATGGAAAATGGGGGTTTATTAATCCGGATGGCGAGGTCGTTATTGAAAGCCAATATGAGGAAGTAAATGCTTTTCAGGAAGGATATGCTGCTGTCAAAAATGAGAAAGGCTGGGGATTCATTGACAGTGATGGAAAAGTAATAGTTCCCTGCCAATACGATAATGTGAAGGATTTCAGTGAAGGACTCGCGGCGGTTGAAAAAGATGGAAAATGGGGATATGTTGACCGAACGGGTCAGATTGTTATTGAGCTGATGTACGATGATGCCGGCAGTTTCAGTGAGGGAAAAGCTCCTGTAGAACAGGATAATTATTATCAAGATGGTTTGAAAGCGTGGGCGTATATCAATCCTGAAAATACGGTAGTAATCGATTGGTTTCCATGTTATGACGGCGCGGCTTTTCGTGAATATGTCGGAGAATTTCATGATGGGTTAGCATTTGTCCTTCGTGAGATTCCGACTATCATAAATGAGAACGGAGAGAAAGTGTTTCAATCTTATTTTTTCATAAATGATTATGTTTATGATTCAAAATACAAAGCTATACCGGCGTATGTCTTTACGGATGATCTTATGACTAAGAGAAAATACGGACTGGTGGGATTAGATGGAGAATGTCTGATAGAGCCCATATTTGACTGGATAGAGGAACCGCACGGAGATTATGTCAGGGTGGAAATGACAGTCGAAGGTAAACGGTGCGAGGGTGCGATAAGGATAAAAGAGAAAGCGGAGGAAATCAATAATGCTGCCTTAACGGAAACTGAGGTGGAACAGATTATTAGAAGAGCTGATAAAACCATATAGGTGATTTTGGAGAAACCTAAAATTTATTTTACAGAAGAGCCGCCTAACGAAGAAGAAGTAAAGGTGTATCTGTCAAACTACTTTGACGAGAGTATTTTGGATTATGTTTTCTTTGTATACCGAATTGAAATAGAAGACGGAAAGTGCTTTTATAATAATCATGACCGTTATTCAAACTTTTATATGGATACTGAAAGCGATATGAAAATTGTAGGTCAGGGGGATGGATATTATGACGTTTCTGTCACTTTTAAGCACAAATGGAATAGAGGACGGTGGTTCGAAGAGGAGGGGACGATAAGGATAGAAAGAAACGAAACCGGAGATTGGCTGATAACGGGAATGAGCCATTGGTATAGCGATTTCCAATATTACTATATGCCTGAGCTGGGTTATTCCCCAGAGTATCTGATAGAAGATATGGTGGAATGGATGATTCAGGAATTTGGAACGGATGAGAATGGATTCATTCTGCCGGACAGCAGCGTAAGAGAGATTGGGGAACAGGAAATATCTTCTCTTTCCAGATATGAAATGTTTTTGGCGATACAGGAGATATACGCCAGACGTGGAAAGAAATTTGATGATGTCATGCTGTACGGATATTTTCATGCAAAACCGTGGTATGAACCCTATAAACAGGTTTTTGATGAAAATAACCTGACGGAGACAGAGCGGCACAATATCGGACTGCTTGCGGAGGCAGGCGGTTTTGGAGAAATGGCGCAGGCGGCATATAGAAACATATATGCAGAAGAGGAGAATACGGACGGACAGCCTTTGAGTGCGGAGGAGGCGGCATGTATCATATGGGACGCCTTTTACAGTCTGGACAATATTTTTACAGCAAAAGACGAAAATGAGCTGAAAGAAAAATATCAGGGCGATATGGTATACTATTCGCTGGGAGAGTATGGGGAGGAAGAGCAGTTAAAGGGATATGTATCTACATGGTTTTCGGAGGAAGTATTTGATTATCTTATGTATATGTGTTTTATAATACATGGGGTCTCTGAGGATGAGCAGGGACACTATATTTTAGTGTATGACTTTATGACTCCGATGGATAAATATATTCCGGATGATCTTAAGAGTGTCGTGATAAAAGATTATAACGACGAGGAATGCACAGTGACGGTTTCCTTCCTGAATCTGACCATGTATTATCTGCAATCTGACGACAGCGAAGGAGAGATTCTGCTTAAGCGGGAGGGAGACAGATGGGTTATTGCTAATATATCAGAGCCGCATTATGATGAATGTCAATTAAGGTGGTCAGAATAAAGAGAATAGACTTTGTATTTCTGTTCTGATACACTTATATTGTAACAATACAAGCCACAATATAGAAAACAGGTGATTGTATGATTGAAGGTGAAATGCTGAAAATATCAGTAGAAGAGTTTTCAAGATTACAAGGGTATATGTTTTTAGTAGATAAGGATTCAGAGGCATATAAATCTATGAAAGTGCATTATACTGAATTGAAAGTTATGATAATTAGGTCGTCTGGAAAGTTCAAGGAAGAGGCGGTTTTATTAATTTTGCAAACCGCTGTGCGTTTGAGTTGATGGTTAGTTCCGTAAATACGGCATGTTATTGGATTCATCATCAGCCCGAAGTTCCGGAAGAGGCTAAAAAGTACAGGAAATTCTAATGCTGGCGAGAATATCCGGAAAGATTGTAAACTGGCAGATTAAAACGGGTATTTTATCAAATGAAGAGCGGGCAGTTTACCAATATGCGTATGAACTTCTGTTAAATCAGGTAATAAATATTTTTCTTGCAGTTCTTATAGCAGTGGTATTCGCCGCTCCGATTCCTGTATTATTGTTTCTGATAAGTTATATTCCC
>CAZKOR010000050.1:0-20306 GCA_964554405.1 uncultured Bacteroides sp.
AGGTTTCCACCAGCGCGGGAAGACTGCGTGAAATAGCCGATGAACTGGTAAAAAGTATTGAATACTTTAAATTATAACTTTCCCATCAAAACTGTAGCCGCAATCATAATTAGCATTGCCACATAAAATTGCAGTCCGGGGCGTTCCCCTAACAGTGCCATGCTGAATGCAACGCCGAGAAACGGTGCGATAGAATAATAGGCGCTTGTTTTTGCGGCGCCTAAATGCCGCTGTGCCATAATATAAAATTTGATGCTTAAACCATACGCGACAAAGCCTAAGAAAAGGATTGCCAGTATCCATTTGACTGCCGGAATGCTTTCCCCAAGAAGCAGTGCAATGATTAAACTGCCTATGCCGGAAAAGCAGCCTTTGATAACAACGATTTCCGTAGAGCTTTTGTGGCTTATCATTTTCGTACAGTTGTTTTCAAAACCCCAACAGATGCAGGCGCCAAGCACAAGAAGGGAACCCTCGTTTAACATAAGCGCTCCGGCTCCCTCAAAACTGAGGATGGCGCTTGCAACAGTAACCATGAAGATGGCAAACCACAGTCTGGAAGAAATCACTTCTTTAAAAATAAACAGTGCAATAAGGGAAGTGGCGACAATTTCAAAGTTGTTTAAAAGCGAAACATTTGCCGAATTTGTTCTGGCAATGCCAAGCATTAATAATATCGGTGCAATAATATCCAATAGTACCATAGCTGCCGTATACGGCAGTTCTTTTTTTGTCAAATGTTCCTGTTTTCCGCCTGTTCCGGTTATTTTTTCGATATTGGCATATAAAAATAGTCCGATACCCGCGCCCAAATAGAGAAAAGCAGCCATCATCGTTGCTCCTGCATGGGCAAGAAGCAGTTTGGAGAGCGGAATATTGATGGCATATAAAGCTGCTGCAAGAACAGCGTATAGCGTTGCAATATTTTTAGTTTTCATTGTTAACTCCATTTTAGAGGGATACAACTCAGCCCGCAATCTTCTCAGGTTATTATATCAAAGGCAAAATTCCACCGCAATAACTACAATTAAAAAATTAGTACTTGACAATACATAGTAGTAGGTTTAATCTAAGAGTAGAAGAAAACGGAATGGGGGATGATGATGAATCCGCAATTCAAAAAGGGGGTACTGGAACTCATTGTTCTGGAATCCGTATGCCAGAAAGATATGTATGGCTATGAACTGGTGGAGGAGGTTTCGCAGGTCATTGATGTGAATGAGGGAACCATCTATCCGTTGTTAAAGAGACTGACCAATGAGCGTTATTTTGAAACGTATCTACGGGAATCGTCCGAGGGTCCGCCGAGGAAATATTATCACCTGACAGCCACCGGGATATTATACCGGGACAGGCTGGCAGCGGAATGGGAAGAATTTCAGACGAGAGTTAATGCGTTTTTAGCGGGGAGGAACGGGCATGAATAAAGAAATATTTCTGAAGGAATTGAGGGAATACCTCAGAATTTTGGAAGATAGGGAGCAGGAAGATATTCTGGAGGAATATGCGCAGCATATTGACATGAAGATGCAGAAAGGACTGAGCGAGGAAGAAGCGATTCAGGATTTTGGTCCTATAGACGAGCTGGCGGCGCAGATTCTGGAAGCCTATCATGTAAAAACGCAGTTTCAGGAAAAGAAGAAGTTCGTAAACTTCTCAAATCCGGCAGAGAAAGTAAAAGAAGCATTTTCATGGCTTGGGAGAAAATGCCGCACGTTTGGAGAATGGCTTGGGAGAAAATGCCACACATTTGGCGGATGGCTTATGAAACCGTTCCGGCGTGAAAAGGTAAAAACGGATAAGAGTACGAAAGATAATCAGGTAAAGGAGCGGAAAACGAAAGAAATGGGAAAGCAAATCGGCAGTGTTTTAAAAGCGATAGGAAATGGGATTGTTTCAGTATGCAGGGCATGCTGCGCATTCTGCATCTGGTGCCTGAAATGGTTTTGGAATCTCGGATGGCTGATATTTTCCGTATTTTGTGCTTTTATGGCGATGTTAGTCTTAATGGGACTCGGTGCGATAGTAGTTCTTTTATTTCAGGGATATCCGCTTGTCGGTATTTTCTTTATCTGTCTGGGCGGTCTGCTGTGTTTTGGCGCGCTGTCGGGCGGTGCATACAGTTTGTTAATCAGAAAGAAAGATGATAAGAGCGGAAATGATAAAGAAAAGACGGAAGAAAAAATAGAGGAAGCGGAGAAGTCCGGCGGGGAGGTGCAATATGAGTAAATGGCAAAAGATATTAATCATTGTATTTTGCGTGGGGATGTTACTGTGCGGTTTGGGAGGCGGTATCTTTTTTACGGAGTTCAGCGCACTCAGCTATGGCGGGGAGCTGTTTCTCGGAGCGCCGGATATGCGGACGGAGAATTTTGATGTGAAGTATGAATCGGGAGAAGAGTCAAAAGAGATTATTGGCGCTTATGCGCATGGAAACGGAAGCGTTCAGACAGACTACAGCATCCCCCAAAATACCGTGCGGTTTCGTGTGACATATAACGCAGATCGTGTTACGCCATATGCTTACTGGGATCAGGATAGCGACTGTATTATGTTCTCTTCATACTGGTATAGTACGTACGATGATATGGCTTACATGATGGAAGCAAAAGATGTCTTTTTAGAGAATTTGAAAGAGGGGAAATTGGTTTCTTTCGATGTACCGGATTTAGAAGAAGTGACCATAATGGTCAATCCGCAGTCGCTGGATGATATTCGGGAATCAGGCGTTATCCGGGTACGATGATTTTCCCCATTTTTCAGGCATGATGTTAGAAAGCGCCTGTTTATCCTATGCACAGGTATTCGCTTTTTGTGATTCGGCTTTGCATATATCATAATATATTTATCTGCTTTCCTACTGTTGGTAAATGCAGCCGTCCGGTTGCTCCTGTGTGGAAATTTCAGAAACGGGATGCTGTAAATGTCCATCGTCTGATGCCTTTTCTAAACACCGTGCCAAGCGGGGGATGTATGTCAGGGTAGGGAAGCGCTTTTCACGGGTTTTGTATATTCCTTACAGCGCCTTTTTGCACAAAGTACCGCTGTGGACAAACTGTTTGAGCTTCCCAGCCTATATTGCATGATTGCGCAAAAAGCGAGTTTTTGTCCGCAGCGGTTAATCCCTACTGTGTGAAAAGGCGCTGTTTAGGAATACCGGAAAGCCGTGACAGCGCTTCCCTGCCCTGACATACATTCCCGCTTTTTGCACGGATGACGAAAAGGCACAGACCCCTATTACAGCAGTCCCGTTCCGAAATTTCTGCACACAGTGGGCAGGACGGACTTCTACATTTACCAAACAGTAGAAAATAGATATGCTATATAATTTTACATGCAAAGCCGAATCACATAAATGATTTCTGATGTGCTAAACAGGCGGTTTCCATCCCATACCTGAAAAATGGGGAAAGTCAAAAGAAAATTATCTTGACATTTATATTGTGTTGCTGTATTCTTGTATACAAGCAAAGGCGCTTGATAGCTTTTTATCAAGCGTCTTTTTCTATTGTCCAGCGCTGTAGTATGAGGAGAAATGTCATGTATGATTTAGATTTATTAGAAAACACAGATATTGTCAACGAGTTATTGGCACGATATGGTGTAAAATTTGGAATTTATAAAAATAATGTTTTTAAGGAACAGCTTTTTCCGTTTGATGCCATTCCGCGTATCATAGAAAAACAGGAATTTGATTATCTGGAAAAAGGGTTAAAGCAGAGAGTCACAGCACTAAACTTGTTCTTAAAAGATATTTACAGTGAGAAAAAGATTGTTAAGGACAAAGTGATACCGGAAGATTTTATTTTTGCTTCCAGCGGATATATGGCGGAATGCGAAGGAGTCAGACCTCCAAAGGATATTTATTCACATATATCGGGAATTGATTTGGTGCAGGGTAAAGATAAAAGCTGGTATGTATTGGAAGACAACCTGCGTGTTCCGTCAGGCGCTTCTTATCCGATGATAGCAAGGGAATTGTGCCGGAGAAGCAGTCCGCTTACATTTCAGAATGTAAAGTTAGAGGATAATAGAAATTATGCAGAGCTGCTCCGCCGTACAATGGATTATGTCAATGTGGAAGGGCATACGGTTATTCTGACGCCCGGAAGATATAATGCGGCATATTTTGAACATTCCTATTTGGCGGAAAAAACAGGAGCGCATTTAGTAAACGGTTCCGAGTTAATAGTAGAAAATGACAAGCTATATTATGTAAACTACGATGGGAAATTGGAGAGGGTTGGAGCGGTTTACCGGAGAATTTCGGATGAATATCTTGACCCCATGAATTTCAATCCGGAGTCATTGATTGGGATTCCCCATATTTACGATGTGTTCCGAAAAGGAAATGTAGCGCTTTTAAATGCGCCGGGCAACGGCGTTGCGGACGATAAGGGAATTTACTATTTTGTTCCTAAAATGATCCGCTATTATCTGGATGAGGAGCCGATACTCCATAATGCGCCTACATATCTGCCGTTCTATGAAGAGGATATGCGCTATGTACTGGAACACTTTGACAGTCTTGTATTAAAAGATGTGGCGGAAGCCGGCGGATACGGCGTTGTATTCGGAAGCAGTATGAGCGCTTCGCAAAAAGAGGATTTCATTGCGCTTTTAAAGAAAGAACCAAGGAGATTTATTGCACAGGAAGTTATTGACTTTCTGGATATTGATATTCTGGACGGAAACGATACAGTGCCGAGAAAAGCGGATTTACGCGCATTTGTACTGATGGCGGACGAACCGCTTGTCTGGAAAAGCGGACTGACCAGATTTTCTAGGAATCCGGATTCTTTTATTGTAAATTCTTCGCAGGGAGGAGGTTTTAAAGACACATGGGTATTATATCAGTAGAACAGACCAACCGGCTTTTCTGGCTTGGCAGATATTCAGAACGGGTATATACAACATTGCGGTTGTATTTTAACAGTTTCGACAGCATGATAGATAAAAGCGCATACGATTATAAGGATTTTTGCCGAATGATTGATATACCGGATATATACGGCACCAGAGAAGCGTTTCGGGAAAAATATCCGTTTGATGAAAGTAATCCCGATTCTATTTTAAGCAATTTAAACAGGGCATATGATAATGCTGTTGTGCTGAGAGAAGAAATCGGCTCAGAAACGCTTTCCTACATACAGCTTTCTCTCTATGCGATGAATAAGGCAAAAATCAGTAAGGCGCCGTTAATAGAAATGCAGAGGGTTATGGATAATATCCTTGCTTTTTGGGGAATTGCAGACGACAGCATAGATTCCGAGCAGATACGCGATATTATTAAAGCGGGAAAGCGGATTGAGCGAATTGATTTATACGCAAGGCTTGGCATAGGACGTGAGGAACTCGAAAGGGAAGTCGCGCGTTTGATTCCCAGAGTCGAGAAAAGCGGCATGGATTATGAAAAAGAAAAGTTATATGCCTTAAAAGAACTTGTAGAGGCACCTGAAATCGATTATTATAGGATTGTAAACGAGGTAGAATCAATCTTATAAAGGAGTACAGGTGTGAAAACATTACATTTCGACTATGATATGCAGCTTATGTATGCGGAAGAAGTGAAGAAATGTTATTTTACGATAAAATGCATTCCTCCGAATACTGCAAGACAGCATTTAGAGGAAATGCAAATCCGAATGGAGCCTTTTCACTATTGGGAACATGGAGAAGATTCTTTTGGTAATCAACTGCTTTATGGCAGGGTAGATGAAGCGCACAGGACTTTTTCTTTCCATATCGCAGGGAAAGTGACAGCGGGCATTACAGATTATGAATCTTTGGAAAGTGGAAATATGCTCGGCGTATACCGCTATCCGTATGGCTTAACCATACCGGGGGAAAGTCTGAAAAATTATTTTGACGCAATAAAACCCGATAGGGAGATTTCCGGTTATCAAACAGGAAAAATTCTGATGAATAGATTGTATGAGGATTTTTGCTATGAAAAAAATGTTACAGATATGAAAACTTCTGCAGAGAAAGCATGGAGAGGCGGCAGAGGAGTCTGTCAGGACTATGCCCATATTATGATTGCACTATGCCGCATGGCGGGCATTCCCGCAAGATATACGACCGGAATGCTGATCGGAGAAGGATATAGCCATGCATGGGTGGAGATTTTTTCAGAAGGAAAATGGTATGGATTTGACCCTACTAATAATCTGATAGTAGGAGAAGACCATATCAAAATCGGAACAGGGCGGGACGCAGGAGACTGCCTGATTAACAGAGGGTTATTAACAGGCGGCGGAAGACAGACGCAGGCGGTTCAGGTGAATGTAAAGGTTGAAAATTAGAAATTTTTAATCCTGAGAGAAAGGAATGCTGTTAATATGATAGAGACAATAGCGTCAGTCGGGCTGCCGGTGGACGAAGTATTAGAAATCAAGAAAAACAGAATTGTTCCCGAACGGGCGATGACAGGGAACGAAAAAAGAATCAGCATTGTGACCGGGATTCATGGAGATGAGTTAGAAGGGCAGTATGTGTGTTTTGAGCTGATTAGACGCATTCGGGCGGAAATCGGGAAATTATCAGGCATTGTGGATATTTATCCGGCAATGAATCCGCTTGGAGTGGATTCCATTACACGCGGAATTCCCGCATTCGATTTGGATATGAACCGGCTTTTTCCCGGAAACAGCGAAGGGGATATGACAGAGTATTTAGCAGACAGGATAATAAAAGACTTAGTAGGATCGGACGTCTGTATTGATATTCATGCCAGTAATATTTATCTGACGGAAATTCCCCAGATTCGTATTAATGAATTGCATAAAGATATGCTTCTGCCGCTTGCCGTCAAAACCAATGTCGATTTTATATGGGTACATGGCGCAAATACGGTTTTAGAAGCTACACTGGCACATAGTCTTAATAGTAGACAAACACCGACTCTGGTTGTGGAAATGGGAGTCGGAATGCGGATTACCAAATCCTATTGTATGCAGCTTGCAGACGGTATTATGAATTTAATGCGCGAAATGGGAATCTGGCAGGGAGAGACGAAGAAGCCGAGAACGCCGATTATTTCGGAATCCGCTGAAGATGTATGTTATTTAAACGCTTCCGTTGCAGGCGTTTTTGTGCCGAAAGTAAAGCATTGGGAAAAGCTGAATGAAGGTGACATCATAGGCATTATCATTGATCCGTTAAAAGGAGAGGTTCTGGATGAAATTATTTCTCCTGTAAATGGGTATTTGTTTACAATAAGGGAATATCCGATTGTGGATGCCGGCTCATTGATTGGCAGACTGCTTCGAACAGACGGCATTGATTAGCGGAAGAAGAGGAAGCAAGGGCAATGGAAAAGAAAACGGTGTATGAAATAAAGTCTATTTATAGGGATAATCTCCGTATTACCGGATATGAGTTTGGAGAGGGAAAAAATTCCGCCTGTATTATTGGAAGCATGAGAGGAAATGAAGTACAGCAGCTTTATGTTTGTTCTTTGCTTGTGAAGAGATTCAAAAAACTGGAGGCAGAGGGAAAAATCAAAAAAGGACATAAAATACTGATTATTCCTTCCGTAAATCCCTATTCCATGAATATCAAAAAGCGTTTCTGGCCGACAGACAATACGGATATAAACAGGATGTTTCCGGGGTATGATTTGGGAGAAACGACGCAGCGGATTGCGGCGGGCGTATTTGATGTGATTAAGGATTTTACCTACGGAATGCAATTTACTTCTTTTTATATGCCGGGGAAATTCACACCGCATATCCGCATGATGAAAGCCGGTTTTGAGAATGTGGAGTTAGCTAAAAAGTTTGGCATGCCTTATGTGGTTCTTCGGAATACAAGACCCTATGATACGACAACATTAAACTATAATTGGCAGATATGGGAAACAAATGCTTTCAGCATTTATACGACAACCACGACACAGATAGACAAAGAGAGCGCTGTTATGGCGGTCAGAAGTGTTTTGAATTTTTTAAGCAAGGAAGGCATTGTAGAATATAGCGGTCACGAAGGTTATTTATCGCTTGTTGTGGAAGATACGGATATGGTTTCGGTCAGAACGAAGTCAGCAGGGATTTTTGAAAGCATGGTAAAGGTTGGAGAAGAAGTGGGAAAAGGACAGCTTTTAGCGCAGATTCTTGACCCGTATGAATCGGAAGTGATACAGGAATTGTTATCTCCGGTGGACGGACTTGTTTTTTTTGCACATGACGAACCGTTGACGTATGCGAATACGGCAGTTTATAAATTAATTTGCCACGAAAAAGATATATAAGATATTTGAAAGAAAGGAAAATCATGACACATAAAAATTCTTCCGTAGACCTTTTGCATGGACCGATATTAAAGTCCATGCTGATTTTTGCTGTTCCCTTGTTGTTTTCCAGTATATTTCAACAGTTGTATAACACGATGGATACAGTGATTATCGGTCATACATTGGGAGATGAGGCATTGGCGGCTATGGGGGCGGCGGGAGCAATTTATGACCTGCTGATGGGATTTGCGCTGGGTGTCGGCAGTGGACTGGCGGTGGTGACGGCAAGAAGTTTTGGAAGCGGTGACAGGGAGTATTTGAAGAAATCAGTAGCATCCGCTATTGTGATTGGCGTTTGTATTACGGGAACGATTACCGTACTGGTACGGTTTATTCTATACCCTTTTCTGAAAGTGTTAAACACGCCGCCGGAGATTATTGACCAGTCGTATGCGTATATTTCCACGATTACATGGTTTATTGCAGTCATGTTTGCCTACAATTTATGCGCGGGACTTTTGCGGGCAATTGGAAACAGTGTGATGCCGCTTGTTTTTTTGATTTTATCATCGCTCTTAAATATTGTACTGGATTTGTTTTTCATTACAAGACTGCACATGGGTGTGCGCGGTGCGGCAGTAGCGACTGTCGCTGCGCAGGGAGTGTCGGTGGTATGCTGCCTGATTTACATAGGAAAAAAGGTTAAGTTGCTGATTCCGGAGAAAAAACATTTTGTGTGGGATAAAGATTTATATCAGGAAATGCTTTCACAGGGATTTTCCATGGGCTTTATGAGCTGCATTGTCACATCAGGCACGGCGATTCTACAGTCCGGAATTAATAATCTGGGATATCTGGTAATTGCAGGGCATATCGCGGCAAGAAAGCTTTTTCAATTCTTAATGATGCCGAATATAGCCATGAGCCAGACAATCAGCACTTTTATTTCGCAAAACTACGGAGCCGGGCAGACGGAGCGTATCAAAAAAGCAATGAAGTGTGCTTACCTGTATGGTGCGGCAGTGGCGTTTCTTGCCACCGTGCTGATGTTTCTGTTTGCGCCTGCGGCAGTAAGGCTGCTTTCGGGTTCTTCGGAAAGCGTGGTACTTGAAAACGGAGCCTTGTACCTTCGTGTAGTAGCGCCGTGTCTGGCAATCCTAGGCATCTTAAATCCCACAAGACAGGGTTTGCAGGCGATTGGGCAGAAGTTTCTGCCTGTACTTTCCAGTGTGATTGAGTTGATTGGCAAAATTTTGTTTGTGGTGATTTTGATACCGAAATTCCAATATATGGCAGTTATCTTTTGCGAGCCGGTAATATGGTGCTTTATGATTGCGGAGCTTCTGCCTGCGTTCTGGAGGAATCCTGCAATCAGGGAAGTTTAGTTGTGCATGAATTAGTAAGATATAAATTAGTAAATCGTAATTGACTAAAATACAGCTGCATGATATAGTAAAGATACGAGAAAATGATTTGTGCAAAATGGTTGACATAAAGTGAGGAATAATATGTTTTTGGGTAGAGAGCGGGAATTGGATTCTTTACAAAAGCTATATAAGTCGGATAAATTTGAGTGCGTAGTTATCTATGGACGCCGTCGGGTGGGAAAAACCGCGCTTATTACGCAATTTATAGATAGAAAAAAAGCAATTTATTTTATGGGAGTGGAAAGCAGCGCGAAACAGAATTTGGAAAATTTAAGTCAAAATATTTTGGAATGCAGCACAGACATCCCAGGAGGAGCTTCTTTTCAGTCTTTTCAGGCAGCACTGGAGCATGTGTTTATACAGGCGGAAAAAGAAAGGTTGATTTTGGCAATAGATGAATATCCTTATGTGGCTCGTTCAGATAAAAGCCTTGCGTCCACATTTCAGCTGTTGATTGACAAATATAAAGATAGATCCAAATTGATGCTGATTCTTTGCGGTTCTTCCATGTCCTATATGGAAGATGAAGTGTTGGCGTATAAAGCTCCGCTTTATGGCAGAAGAACGGCGCAGATGAAAATTCAGCCTTTTGATTTTGCGGATACTTGCCGGTATTGCAGGAATTTTTCTGATGAAGAGAAAGCGCTGCTATATGGCATTGTGGGGGGAACGCCGCAGTATTTGTTACAGATGGACGATAGATTATGTATTGAGGAAAATATAAAGAATACATTTTTAAACCCGATGTCTTTCCTTTTTGAAGAACCGGCAAATCTTTTGAAGCAGGAGGTGAGGGAGCCCGCGTTATATAATGCCATCATTACCGCCATTGCTTCCGGAGCTTCCCGTATGGCGGAGATCTCCGGAAAAGTAGGAGAGGATACAAGTGTTTGCGCTGCTTATCTGAAGAATTTAGTGTCTTTGGATCTCATCCAAAAAGAAACGCCCTATGGAGAGAAAATGTCTAGAAAGTCTGTCTATAGCATTAGCGATAATATGTTCCGGTTTTGGTATCGGTTTATTCCGGGAAATCATTCCGTCATTGTTCGTGGAGCGGCTGATTTAGCGTATAAACGGCTGAAACCATATTTGTCGGATTATATGGGGAAAGTATTTGAAGAAATATGTAAGCAATATTTGTGGACATTATTACTGCGCGGGGAATCTCCTGTCGAATTTCAAGAACTCGGGCGCTGGTGGGGGACAGACCCCGTGAGTCATACACAGACTGAAATTGATATCATGGGAGAACAGGATAAGTTGTCGGTTTTATTTGGGGAGTGCAAATGGACAAATGAGAAAGTGGATGTACAGGTTTTAGAGAAACTGATAAAACGGAGTCAGATGTTCCACTATCAGAATGTGCATCTTTTTCTGTTTGCCAAGAGTGGATATACGAAAGGCTGTATGGATAAAGCAGCTGAAATGGGAAATGTGGTTATGGTCACATATGCGGATATTTTAAAGAAGATACAGGAAACCGGAAATTGAAATAATTCTCACTAATTACAGGATGCCCTTTGCTGACTGAGTCGGCAGAGGGTTTTTAAATGGGACTTGACCTTGTCCCTGGGACATAGTTTACACTACAAATAAAGAGGGTGATACAAAGTTTCAGTAAAGATGATACAGGAGGACTATATTTGAAAATAATAAAACAGATGATTAAATTACATAAATTCCTTTTTATAATAGCGGTCTTGTTCACATTCCTGTCTATTATTCTAAATCTGTGTTGGAATAAGTTTCTGGCAGAACTGTTAAATCTTTTATTTGATGCAGATGTTTCTGCTTCGGAGAATAAAACAAGCATAATTTTTATGATGCTACCGGTGGGAATCTTTATTGTTCTCATACATACGTTAAGCGAATATTTATCCTCTTATCTGGCGTTCTATACCTGTGAAATTTTTGCACATGAAATGCGGATGGGATATGCCGGATTCTATTTACAAAATGACATTCAAACACTTTCAAAGCTGAATGTAGGAGAAGAACAGTCTGCTATGCAGAATGAGTTGAAAGATGTTTCTGATTATTTGAATGAAAATCTCTTTTCGCTCATCAGGCAGTTTGGTACGTTTGCCGTTACGGTTGTATTTTTGCTTTGCCAGAATGTAAAGCTGGCTATGGTTTCTATACTGCCGGTAGTTCCGCTGATTATTTATTGTTCTTTTTCCAGTAAGATTATTAAAAGTTATACGGGACAGTGCCAAAACAGTAAAAAGAAAATCAATGGTTCGGCAAATACGGTTCTGGAATTATTTCCGGTTATTCAAGTCTACGATGCCTACAGGCTGGTCAGGGGTGCTATGAATGAAAATCTTTCAGAATGGAAGAATGCGAATGTCAGGAAAGAGAGAATTTCCGCCAGACTCATGTCTCTTTCCGGTGTGCTTTCGTTTGTGCCGCTTTTGATACTGTTTGGATTTGGCGGAACTATGGTGATAAATGGGGAAATCAGCATAGGGATTTTCTATATATTCATCAATCTGTCGGGGAATGTTTCAGGATTTTTACAGAATATGCCGGGTATTTACGCCAACTTCCGAAGGTTTGGCGCATCAGTCGGCAGGTTAGAGAAGTTGAAAGAATTGCATTCTTTCAACTGCGAGTTTGTACCTAATGCTCCAAACTCGCAAGTTCAGAAAGGAGATTTATGGATATGAAGCAATACGCAGTTTACTTAGATAATATTTCGTTTTCATATGAAGATACTATGATTATTAAGAATCTGTCGCTTAGAATGAGGTATGGTGAGCACATCGGAATCGTGGGGGATAGCGGGTGTGGGAAAAGCACCGTATTAAAGATAATTGCCGGGCTCTATGAAGCTGATTGCGGAGAGAGAGTTATAGCAGGTGAGTGTTCACCGGAGAAAATCAGGGAGCGCATAGCGATTGTTATGCAAAGCAACAGCCTTTTTCCTTTGTCTATCAGGGATAATATTACCTGCGGTCATGATATTACGGAAGAAAAAATCCGCGCAGCCTGTCAGAGTGCAAGTCTTACCAAATGGCTCGAGAGTCTTCCGGACGGGTTAAATACGAATGTGGGTGAGCGGGGAAATCAGGTGTCCGGCGGACAGGCACAGCGGATTCAAATAGCCAGAGCGTTTTGTAAGGATGCTCCAATCATTCTGCTGGACGAGCCGGTTTCGGCTTTAGATAAGGATACCGGATATGCGGTTTTGAATGCCCTGAATGAACTGGCGAATGGCAGAACAGTAATTCATGTTACCCATCATCGGGAGACTTTAGATAATAGTTATACGATTTACCGTATGGAAAGGGGAAAACTGGTTCGTGAGTGATTTTAGCAGACTGATTAAAAAAATGGGGATTTGGCGTAAATATATATTTTTGCTGCTGCTCCGCTCGCCTTTTGATGCAATTAGGGGTTGGATGCTAGCAAATCTGATGAAATCGGTTTTTCTTTGCCTGGAAACGGATGATTTCGGTTTGCTCCTGAAAATATGTGTAGGATATGGCTTGTTTTGTGCAATACTGTTTATTTATAATGGAATCATATGGAGCGCTTATGCGGCATTTTCCGCCGGAGTGGAGACCGGACTTCAGGGAAAAATGTTAGATAAAATTCTGGATTTGCCCCTTAAACGGGTGGAGCGTCGTTTCAGCGGTGAGTGGATTACAAGGTTAAACAGTGACATACAGGCGGTTTTTGCGATGATGAACGGTCCGTTGAATATGCCGCATCTGGCAGTTGCCATTATTAATATAATCATGTCATCTTTTTTGATGCTAAAGAGCAGCCCGCTTTTTTTGGGCGTAATATGGATGTTTATTGCTTTACAATTATTTATGAATTATAAAATAGTGCTTGAAGCTGTTCCAAAGCTGAAAAATGAATCGCAAAATGCCATGGCGGAAACCACTTCTGCCGTCAAACCTTTGATTACTGATGCAGATACAATCTTGCTGTATAATGCCGGGGCGCTGCTGATGCAAAACTGTGAAACAAGCAGCAGAAATCTAATGAGGAGCAACATGAAGATTCATGTGCGGAATGCCCTGAGTGATTCATGTGGGAGATTGCTTGGAATCGGGGGATACCTTGTGATTCTGCTTATAGGATACGGATTTATTTCTAATGGGACGATGGCATTTTCGGATGTGGTTTATTGCTTTCAGGTGAGAGGTTCTATGATAGCAGGAGCAATAATGCTCGTTACCTGTTTGAATAATCTGAAAGCAAATGCGGTCTGTGTAAAGAGGATAAATGGTGTATTTGAGGAATAATGGAGGGTATGTATGAAAAATGGTCTTATGCTGATCGGAGAAATTGCAGACTTTTTTGGAGTTTCCAGAAAGGCAATGCGTTTGTATGAAAAGAAAGGTATTATTAAACCGATAGAAGTAGATGCCATGAACGGGTATAGGTACTATTCTGCAGAACAGGTGCAGCAGTTAAATGCGCTGCTGGAGTTAAAAGCACTGGGCTTTTCTCTTGATGAAATTAAAATGGTTATTGACGGGAAAACGGCGAAAGCGCCGTTGTTTGAAATGCTTGAAAAGAAAAGGCGTGCATGGCAGGAAGCAATGGACGCCGCAAAATATAAAGAGGAATGTCTGGACAACATTATTAACAATGTACAAGGTTCCGAGTCCGCAGAAAAGATTGCCGAAATGACAGAAGATGAGCGGGCGTGGCTGTTAGTCAAAATGGTATGTATTGAAGAAATCAGTGCGCAGAAGACTCTGAGTGAAGCGTTGTGGGTGTGAGGGAAATTCATTTGCAATGTTTCTGCGCTTCTTCCGGGAGTTGTGTTCGAGGAGGGAGAGACGGTGCTGATTCTGGATGAGATTCAAGACTGCCCGGAAGCCAGAACAGCTTTGAAATTCTTCCACATAGACGGACGGTTTGATGTGATTGGAACAGGTTCTCTTTTAGGGGTGAGGGGTTATGGGAAAGAGCCGAAATCCATACCTGTTGGTTTTGAAACGGTTATTGATATGTATCCGCTGGATTTTGAAGAGTTTCTGTGGGCGAATGGAATCACGGAACAGATAATAGGTTTATTGAAGAAAAATTTAGAAGCGCAGACACCGATACCCGAAGCGTTACACAGTCGTATGAGACAATTACTTTTACAATATACTGTTGTGGGCGGGATGCCGGATGCGGTTCAGACTTTCATAAATTCCAAACAGATGGATGAGGTGCTGCGCATTCAGCGGAATATTGTCCGTTCTTATGAAGACGATATGGTGAAGTATGCGGAACGGAAAGACAAATCACGTATCAGAGAGTGTTTCCAGTCTATTCCGAAGCAGCTTGGTAAAGAAAATAAGAAGTTTCAGTATTCCGTTGTAAAAAAAGGTTCCACTGCCTCCAGATATGCTGGCAGTCTGCAATGGATTGAGTATGCTGGAGGACGGTACACAGTATGATATTTTGCAGGGTAATCTTTACGGATATAAAGGCGCAATCTTTGAAAATACCGGAAACGCCAAAAGCACGAAAACGATCCTGAGCCATCCTGAAAAATATCATGTGGTAAGAGCAATCAAGTTAGGTGATTATAATATCGGAAAGTCAGGGCAGATGCTTACTCTGCCGCTTTATATGGCGTTTTTGCTGCGGGAATTTTGAATGCTGCCATATATATTTGGAAACAAATGAAAAGCCGGGTCATGTTTAACCCGGCTTTTACTATAAAATTTCTATATTCTTACTCTGCTTTGAAGCTAGCTTCTGCAAGAACTGTTCCGTCCGGAGCACAATATTTGATGCCGTAGGATACTGTTCCTTTTTCTGCACCGATTGCATCATCCAGCATACCGGCAAGTGCTGAAAAAGTTGATCCCACCGCATCCATGCCTTCAGTCAACTGTTCTGACACATCATCCGATAATTCTACAGAATCTTTAAAGGTAGCTATAAGGATAAAATCGTTGCCTTTCACCTCAATATCCATATCCATCTGATCATTTCCCTGTGCTACAGCCTGCTCTTTGAGCTGCTGTTCCGCAGTCGGGTCTTCAAATAAATACTCCTCCAATGTCTTCTGTCCGTTGCTCTCTTCCGTGTCCGTTGCTTTGTCTTCAGCGGGAGCTTCGGGAGTTTTTTCCTCTGTAGGAGCCGTTTCCTCTACAGAAGTCTCTGCTGCTGTATCCGTACTCTTAGCCCCGTCATCAGAACTGCCACAGGCTGTTACAGACATTGCAATTGTCAATAGTGTTGCACAAATAACTGTTTTTACTGTTTTTCTTTTCATAACATTTTCCTCCGTCAAAACTTTTTTCTGCTATATGTTATTGGACAAGAAATGATTCTACATCATTCATTTTTCTTTGTCAACAGTAAAAATTGAGCTTTCGTAGTTTTTATTTGCCAAATATGATATTTATTGTAAATGATAAAGGGTTTTTGTATAATTAAAATAATCCCTTTTTGGAATCGTGTACCTTATAAATATACATTTTCAAATTTTAAGCAATAGTAAAATTTTTCTGAAAAGTTAATTGTGAAAATGATAACGTTAATATGACTGACGAAGGATTATCAAAAGTGGTAAACCAAGAAGCACTGAAACAAATAGAGAAGCTGTTGCAAAAATACAAGTATAACTGGTGAAAGCGTTCTGGTTGGATGGAATAAATGTTTTTCACAAAGAAATAAATGAATTAATCGAGGTAAATAGTATGTATCGAATCATTGGCTACTATATCTGTGAACTGATCAAAATTCCACAATCTTTGAATAGAAATGGCATGATGCTCTCTGTCAGCGACTGCTTCGGTGGAATGCATCCCAGATTGGATACCTGTTTTTTTATAAATAATTATATAAAGACAGATGAACGTGACGAATATAAAAGAGTCTGGAACTTAAATGAGGAAAAAGCAGAAAAGCTGATAACTGAAATAAGTGATTTATTGGGGGAAAACCTTGCCGTTGACGGACGTTTTAGCAGGCTTTCAGATGCCTGCCATTTTTATGATTTCTATTTTTCAAAAGAAAACTGTGTGATAGTAAGTGTTTCCACAGAAGACAGATATTTTGAATTTTTAAAAGATGAACTGACGAATAATAGTGGAGGAAACCATTTTTCCGTAACGGACTGTGCGGATAAAAATGACTTACTTGGTTTTGATATTTTAGGTTGGGATATAAGCGGCTTTCACAGCTTTTTATGCAACAGATTACAGGAAATGCTGTCTGATGCGCGTTTCAATAAGTATGGTTTATTAGAGAATACATTTGATGAAGTCGCTTCATTTTCTGCGAAACTGCAAGGACACGGGGAACCTGTGGAATGGGTTCCCTGCAGAATTAGGAAAGCCTAGGGTTTAGAAATGGCGGAAGATGCGTTGGCATTGGTATTGTATGGATACGAGATGGAGGGAAAGGAGATTCCGAGACCTTCCTGTCGAGAGAGTATAAAGGTGCATCAAGGAGAATTTGGTTCCACATTGTGGCTATGTCATAAGCATAGCCGCTTTTTTATATAATTAAACTTTCCTTGGCAACGTAAATGTTTTTGCAGTATTATAAGTGCAATGATGCTTAGTGGATAAATAAAAGTGAAATGAGGTAGTAATCTATGTATGATACACCTGAATTTTCTTCAATATTGTTAATGTCAAAAGAATTAGAAATAGAACGTTTAGATCGTGAATTAAGTATTATCATGCGGGATGAATATAAATTAAGCGATGAAATAAATCATTTGCTGGAGATAGGATGTTATCAATTCCCCGATGCACTACAGACAAAGACTGATAAGAGGATTCTCACAAGAATACAGGACAGATTTTCGGCAAAGATACATATCAAAAGAACGCCTTTGTATTTTCATCAACATGATTTTGTAGAAATTCTTTATATGTATAAAGGAAACTGTAAACAATATATAGATAATTTGAGCAACTGTATTGTTTTACATGAAGGCGACTTATTTTTGTTAAATCAGAATGTTATTCATGCAATTATGCAGGAAGAGGAACAAGCGATACTGATTAAAATGATTCTTCCGGTAACAGTGTTTTCATATGAATTTATTCAGAAAATGAACCATGATAGTGAGTTGTTTGAATTTCTTGTTGGGGCAAAATCTTCTCAAAGAGAGTATTATCACTATTTGCATTATACCGGCTGTATCGGAGATGGAAAATATCTTATTGAAAGAATCATGACGGAATATTATATGGAATACGATTACTGCGAAGAAACAGTAATGTGCTGTTTACAGTTACTGCTCATTTTTTTAGAAAGAAGTAACGAGTTACATGATAGTCATAGATACAAATTGACGCATAGCTCTATACAGACCGGCGAAATTGTACAATATATTTATGAGCACAGTGAAACAGTCACATTGGATGAATTATCCAGCGCATTTTCTTTCAATAAGAGTTATTTAAGCCGAATTATAAAAGAAAATTGTAAAATGAATTTTCAGGATTTAGTGCGGGAGAGCCGTTTGGAAAAAGCTTCTGTTCTTTTGGGTGGGTCTGACTATTCAGTTGAAAAGATAGCACAGATGGTAGGGTATCAAAACGCTGTTCCTATTTATCAGGGAATAAAAGAGAAGTTTGGCTGTTCACCTTCTAAATATCGAAAAGATTATAGTAAAGTAAGAATAGAAGATTCCACAAATCAATGAATAGAATTTGAAAATTCTTATATGTAGAATAATGGAAACAACAAGGTTTTTGGCTGTGTATAACTATGGGTTTATTAGAAAGAGGCAGCAATATGAAAAGTTTAACAAAGAATAAACAGAATGAAGAAACCATATCAAAGATGGTGGAAAAGCATTTTGCACCGTTTCAAATGAAGAGTTATCAGGAGCTGACAGAAGGCTATTTTAGTATGGCTTATGAAATCTGTTTGAATAATGAAAAAAAAGTAATCTTAAAAATTGCCCCATTAAAAGAAACGCGGGTTATGACCTGTGAGAAAAATATCATGTTCAGCGAAGTAGAAGCTATGAAAATAGCTAAGAAAACTGGCAAGATTCCTGTGCCGGATGTAATCGTTTATGATGATAGCTGCACGATATGTCAATCACCTTATTTTTTTATGGAAAAACTGGATGGCGGAAGTCTGAATATGCAAAAAAACAGCTTGTCAGAAGACCAAATTGCAAATATTTATATCGAAGTCGGAGATATTAACCGGAGAATTAATCAAATAAGCTGCCCATGCTTCGGATATCCCGGGCAGCCGGAATTTCAAGGTGACGAATGGCATTCCGTTTTTCAAAAAATGCTGGATGCGGGCATATGCGATGCGCAAAATGGTAATGTGGATTTGAAAATACCGATTAGCACATTAAAGGAGCGTTTAAAAAAGGATAAGGATATTTTTGATGAAGTAACAGAGCCGAAATTGGTTCATTGGGATTGCTGGGACGGAAATATTTTTGTCGAAAATGGTTCGGTTACAGGAATTATTGATTGGGAACGCAGCCTTTGGGGAGATCCTCTTATGGAGGTGGGATTTCGGACATATTCAGATAATTCATCCTTTCTAAAAGGATATGGCATAGATTCCCTGACCGAAAATCAGCAGCGCAGAGCATTATGGTATGATATCTATTTATTGATTATAGGGTCTTTAGAATGTGAGTATCGGCAATATGAGACTATGGATATGTATGACTGGTCAACACAGTTACTGTTAGAGCAATTCACAAAACTGAATAATACCAAAAGTTAGGCAGGACTTGACAAATACTCCGCAAATTACTATAGTAGAGATAATATGTGAAAAAGGTAATGACAAAGAGGAGTACATGACGACCGCCGCCAGAGAGAACGGCTATTAGCTGAAAAGCCGTTTCGGAGAGGAATCGTGGAAGGTAGCTTTGGAACCGGAATGCCGAACAGGAAGTGTCAACAAGTAAGCATTCCCGCCCTATCCCCGTTACAGGATAAGATTCTAATCAGGAATAGGTTGAAAATTAGAAATTTTCAACCGCGAATTTGTGCCTTGCGCATAGCGAACTGTGTTCGCATTCAAATATCGCAGGATGAGAAAGACTGAAGGAATTAGAGAGTGATAAACAAAGGTGGTACCGCGTGACATTACGCCCTTTGCTGACAGAGTCGGCAGAGGGCTTTTTTGCGCGGATGACCAATATCAAGGAGGAAACAACATGAGCAAAGAACTTGCCAAAACCTACGACCCCAAAAGCATAGAAGACAAATTATATGAGAAATGGATGGAAAAGAAATATTTCCATGCCGAAGTGGATAAGACAAAAAAACCGTTTACCATTGTCATTCCGCCCCCGAACATTACCGGGCAGCTGCATATGGGACATGCGCTTGACAATACGATGCAGGATATCCTGATTCGGTTTAAGAGAATGCAGGGATATAATGCGCTCTGGCAGCCGGGAACGGACCATGCATCGATTTCAACGGAAGTAAAAATCATTGAAAAACTGAGAGAAGAAGGAACCAGCAAAGAAGAACTGGGGCGGGATGGTTTCCTGAAACGTGCATGGGAATGGAGAAATGAATACGGCGGACGTATTGTCAGCCAGTTAAAAAAGATGGGTTCTTCCTGCGATTGGGACAGAGAACGTTTTACGATGGACGAGGGCTGTAACAAGGCGGTTACGGAAGTATTCTGCAAGATGCATGAAAAAGGCTGGATTTATAAGGGCAGCA
>CAZKOR010000051.1:0-20048 GCA_964554405.1 uncultured Bacteroides sp.
TTAAGGAGGAATTGTCATGGACAAAAGCAAAGGGCTGATTTTAGCAACGGGAAAGCTGAAAGTATTTTTAGAAGAACCGTTTTGGGTGGGAGTGTTTGAATGTATATCGGAGAGCAGGTTATCCGTATGTAAGGTTACATTCGGAGCAGAGCCGAAAGATTATGAGATATACGACTTCGTTTTGAAAAATTACTATCGGCTGCGGTTTAGTCCGGCTGTGGCAACTGGTGTAAAAGAAGCTGCCCGCAATCCTAAAAGAGTACAGCGGGAGGCGCGGAAACAAGTAGAAAGTATCGGAATAGGTACAAAATCGCAGCAGGCTTTGAAATTACAGCAGGAGCAGTTGAAAACCGAACGCAAAGCTGTGAGCCGCAAGAGACGGGAAGCAGAGAAAGAGCGTCAGTTTGAACTGAAACAGCAGAAAAGAAAAGAGAAACATAGGGGCAGGTAATTCCTGCCCCGAACGTTTAGGAGGAAGCAGCGTATGACAAAATTTGAAGAACTGGAAAATATAATAGCTCGTCTAAGGGCTCCCGATGGCTGTCCGTGGGATAGAGAACAAACCCATCCAAGTCTGAAAGCCGCCTGTATTGAAGAAGCGGCAGAGATAGTCTGTGGGATTAATATTCTGGAGGATACCGGTAATTCGGACAACTTAAAGGAAGAACTCGGCGACTTACTTATGCTGATAGTTATGCATGCACAGATTGCGGAAGAAGAGGGACTGTTTACAATGGATGATGTCATTGGCGGCATCAGCGACAAGATGATTCGGCGTCATCCGCACGTTTTCGGAGAGGAGACGGCAGCTGATTCAGAAGAAGTGCTGGATAAATGGAACGCCATCAAGAAACAGGAGAAAACCGGAAAAGAGTGGATGGAAAACTACCTTCCGGATGCTTTTAATGAGGCGAAAGAGTTGATTGACAGGGCGAGAGAACGGAAAGGAATGAATACCAAAGCATGAAATGGATGATAGCGTCTGATATTCACGGTTCGGAATATTATTGTGAAAAACTACTGGAAGCATATGAGAGGGAGAATGCCGAACGATTATTGTTGTTGGGAGATATTCTTTATCACGGACCGAGAAATGCTCTTCCCAAAGGATATGCGCCCCCAAAAGTAATTGAGATGTTAAATGCGCGCAGGCAGGATATTATATGTGTGCGTGGAAACTGCGATACGGAAGTGGACCAGATGGTCTTGGAATTTCCGATTATGGCAGATTATTGTGTAATTACGGAAGGAAAGCAGTTAATATATGCGACGCATGGACACCATCATAGCGAACAGAATCCGCCGCCGCTGCATCAGGGAGATATTTTATTGCATGGGCATACCCATATTCCGAAATGCGCGGCGTATGAAAATTATATCTACCTGAATCCCGGTTCTGTGTCCATCCCGAAAGAAGATAGCTGGCACGGATATATGATTTGGGAACAAGAGATATTTGTATGGAAAGATTTGGAAGGAAATGAAAAAATGCGCTATCCCGAAGAATAATATAAGTTTTGATATTTTAGCAGATAGTCCGTAGGAGTGTCTGCTGTTTTTTTGTTAAATACTAAATGCAACTTAAAATTGCGGAATTGTAAGGATAAAATGATAGATATTCCGTGCCCATATGCTATTATGAGGGTGCATTCAATCAATAAGTTTTAAGGAATGCGGAAAGGATATGGTAATTAAAATGACATTTGGAGAAAAGTTATATCAATTAAGAAAATCGCACGGACTTTCACAGGAGGCGCTGGCGGAAAAACTAAATACGAGCAGGCAGGCGATAAGTAAATGGGAAAATAATAACGGTTATCCGGAAACGGAAAAAATTATTTTAATCAGTAAGTTATTTCAAGTGAATTTAGATGATTTACTGATTGAGGAAAAAGAAGTTAATGCGTCCGGCAGAGAAAGGCAGGGATACTATGTGAATCGTGAAACTGCGAACGGATTCCTGCTTTATTATAAAAGAAAGTTTTTATTTCTGGCGGCCGCATGCGGTATGATTGCAGGATGTAATGCAGTATATTATGGTTCGACTGAGCCTAATTTCTACGAGTCGGTCGTACAGCCGATTCTGACAACAGTGTCAGTTGTGATGCTGCTTTTGGTTGTAATTTATATTGTATTAAAACAAAACCCATACAGAACCCTTAGAAAAAAAGACTTTGTCTTTGCAAATGATGTGAGGAAAGAGATTGAAGAAGAATTTTCCAAGATGAAAAAAGTGCTTATCATTGGAATCGCTATTTGTCTTGTGATTTTCGGAATCAGTGAAGGTGTTGCCGGGAATAGCATTGATTGGGAAACGTTGTATCTTATGAGCGATGCAGAGCTGATGCGCAGGAATATAGCGGATATGATATTGGTCGGAGTCTGCTGTTTTGGAATCATTTTTTGTACCGGTGTGTATTGGTCTTATGCGGTGTTGCTGCGTAATAATGTTGTGCAGGATGAAAATGGACACAGTTGAGAGAAAGGTATAGGAAAGATTTGTATGAAGAATCATTTTATCGAAATCAATAATCTGGTGAAGCATTATGGTGTCGAAAAAAACAGGGTAACTGCCGTAGACCACGTGAGTTTTTATGTTGAAAAAGGAGAATTTATCGGCATTATGGGTGCGTCCGGTTCGGGAAAGACTACGATTTTGAATATTCTTTCCACTATAGATACGCCTTCCGGGGGAATGATATTGTATGATGGGACAGACATATCTCATATGGATGAAGATGAGTTGTCGGATTTCCGGCAGGGAAATCTGGGCTTTATTTTTCAGGATTATAATCTTTTGGATATTTTAAACATAGAAGAAAATATTATGATGCCGATGTTGCTTTCCGGAGGTAATATTACGGAAACAACGCGCCGTGTGAAAGAGATTGCAAAGACATTGCATATCACTGATATATTGAAGAGATTTCCGTATGAGGTATCGGGCGGGCAGAAGCAGAGGGCGGCTTGTGCAAGGGCGTTAATCAATCATCCGAAACTGATTCTTGCGGATGAACCGACAGGGGCGCTGGATTCTAAATCTTCGGCAATGCTTTTAGAGACTTTGCAGTTAATGAACAGGGAGTTAGGGGCAACGATACTGATGGTGACACATGATATGTATTCTGCAAGTTATTGTGAGAGGATTCTGTTTTTGCGGGATGGAAAGATATGTTCGGCATGTGAACGTGAGGGTGAGAAAAGAAGAGATTATATGAACCGCATTCTGGATATACAGTCCGGAATCGAAGAGGAGAGTGCTTATGCTGAATAAACTTGCCCGGAGGAATGCGCGGAGACTGTGGAAAGACTATCTGACTTATTTTCTGACATTATGTATGATAGCGGCATTTATGCTTGCTTTTCACTCGCTGCTTTTTTCAAAAGATATTTATGATATGGTGCATTTTGGAAACAGCGGAGAAACATCTACAGCGGGAGAAATGCTTATCACATTTATGGCAATATCTACAGTGCTGATTATGATAATCGCTGCATGGCTGATAAATTATATGGCACATTTTATAATGGAAAAAAGAAGCAGAGAATTTGCAATTTATCTTTTGTCGGGGATGAAAAGAAAGCAGATAGCGAGTTTATACATAAAAGAGAATTTACTTTTAGGCATCGTATCGCTTTTATTGGGATTGATTATAGGCGGAGCATTGCAAAAGGCGCTTTTTTTCCTCTTCTATAAAAGTATTGGGAAGCATTATAAAATAAATTTCGGTATTCCGATAGAGAGCATTTTCCTGACAATGTTTTTGTATGGATTATGTTTATGCTTTGCACTTATGAAGAACAGAAAAAAGTTTTCACATATGGAAATTATCCGGCTAATCAATATGGATAAACAAAATGAAACAGTCAATAAGAAAAAATGCAATGTTTTTCAGGCGTTTTTAGCGCTTTTTTACAGAAAAGACAATCTGTTTCTGATAAGGCAGTTTTCCTCTAAAATCAAAAATACCTGTTTTACGTTGGGAACGCTCAGTCTGTTGTTCACATTTGCATTGTTGGGAAGCTCTCTTGCTTTTATGCTGAGTGATTACCAGAATAAGCAGCTCAATGTGGAATATCCGTTTGATATTATTATCATAAGTGATGATACGGAAACAAATTTTGCAAAAGAAGAAAAAGAGATAAAGCGCACTGTGCCGATAAAAGACAAACTTGTTTATTCTGTTTATGAAAACGGAACGAGTGACGTCAGGGATTTCTTATATCAGCATTTGAAGATATTTTCTGGTGATGATGTAGAGATGATGGGGATAAACCGGGATATTGCATATTATGAAAATGACGTGTATATGGGGCTTACGGATTATAATTATTTGAGAAAAATGCTGGGGTATGCGCCGGTTTCCATGCAGGATAACCAGTATTTAATCCATATGCCGAACCGGGTATATAGGGAACTGGTAAATGCGGGAACGGACATATGTTTGGAGGCAGAAGGGATAAACTCTAAATTGGATTTCTATGGATACCGAACGGAAGGATTCGCGCAGGCAGGACATAATGGGGCGGATTTTCTGATTGTGGTGCCGGATGCTTTTCTGGAGCAGATGCATCCGTATTTTTCCCTGATGGCGGTTATGACGAAAAAAGAAGTGCCGGAAGAGTTGTCTGAGCGTTTGTATCAGTTAAATGGAAAAGTACGCGGCTATGACGAGATAAACGATTACATTAAAATCGGAAGTGAAGATATGTTTCTGACACCGGCGTCAATACAGGTAAAAAGCAGGGAAGTACTAGAACTGAAATTTTTAATGAGTACATTGTCATTTCCTTTATTTTATATTGGGCTGGTGTTCTTATGTGTTTCTTTAACCGTTCTTTCCGTTCAGCAGGTAAGCGACGCCGGTAAATATAAATTCCGTTACCGGATTTTGCACCAGATAGGCATGAGGAAGAAAAGAATACGTTTTCTGATAGTAAAACAGTTATTTTCTTACTATCTATGTCCGGTTATATTAGCTGTTCTTATCAGTGCGGTTATGATATTGTATATCGGAAGGCAGTTTGTTGTGCATACAGGGATTGATACGGCATGGAGCTTGTATTTTATGCTTTCGCTGACGGGATTTTTGGGAATTTATATTCTGTACTTTTGGGTGACGTATTTTCAATTTGTGAGGAATGTTGATTTCATTTAAGGTTTTTACTATAATTGAGTTGCAAGTATAAGTTTGGGAGATTTAGTTATGAATGAAAGACAGCAAATTATATATATGCAGGCGAGACTCATGAGACTGGCAGCTAAAGAATGGAAGAAGCCGATTGAAATAATAACAGAATTATTTGCAGACTATGGTGTTTTACAATATGTTGAGGATTGTTTTGGTATCTTTCATGTAGAAGGAGATGAAGCGATACTAGACGATATTGAAATATATCTTAAAAGTAAAGGGGCGATGTATGATGCAGAAGTTAGCAGATAACATGCTTTTATATCATGGAAGTTACTGTGAAGTACAGATGCCTGATTTGAAAAAATGTGCAAAATATAAGGATTTTGGGCAAGGATTCTACCTGACATCATCTCGAAAACAGGCAGAGAATTTTGCAAGAATCAGTATCAGAAAAGCGGCTGCGCATGGAATAGCAGATATTGATAGAAAATATGGCATTGTATCTGTTTTTCGGTTCAGTTTCGTTGAAAAAGTTGTAGTCAAGACCTATCCTACAGCAGATGCAGATTGGCTCCGTTGTATAGTCGGACATAGAAAGATAAAGACGTTTCCCGATGTAGTTCAGGAGTTAAAAGATATTGATATCATCGGCGGAAAAATTGCAAATGATAATACGAATGCAACAATAACAACATACATGGCAGGAGGATTTGGAGAGGTTGGGACGAAGTCGGCAGAGGATATATGCATTAGTCTGCTGCTGCCGGAACGTCTGCAAAATCAATTTTGTTTCAAAACAAATAAAGCACTTAGATGCCTTGCATTTGTAGAAAGTGAGCAAATTGAATAAATTGTTTCGGAATGGAGGTAAATATGGCTATAGAAAGAGTAGTTGCGGAAGAAACAAAAAGCAATGCGATTGACTTGATGATAACAATGGTTGTAGATGAACTTGCAGAGGATATGCAGTTAAAACCTACCGAATTATTGCCCCAATTTATGGCATCCGAAACAGGAAAATTATTATATGATGAAGCTTCTAAGGTGTGGTGGAGTGGTCCTTCAGATATTGCTGAAATGTACAAAGCGGAAATTGCAAATAAGAAACAAAATAACTTTTTTATAGAGGGCTTGCAGGGAGCCGGAAAAACCACATTTGTACAGCGGCTTTCTGATGAGTTAAAAGATTATACTGTTTTTCGGGAGGGAGATTATTCTCCTGTTGAACTTGCATGGTGCGCATATGTTACGGAAGAACAATATAACAAAATATTGGAGGAGTATCCCTCGCTCCGCACGGAAATTCAGGAAAAAACAGTTGCGGAAGACAGTTATAAAATTATCTGTTATACGCGAATATTAACAGACATTCCGGACTTTCATAAAAATATGGAAAAGTTTGAAATTTATAATGGGAATCTGGATAAAGAATCTTTTGAAAATGTAATTTTTGAACGCTTCGGAAAATGGAATGAAACAGGACAGATTTTTGAGTGTTCTATTTTTCAAAACATTATCGAAAACCAGATACTGTATCTTATGATGACGGATGAAGAAATACTGGATTTTTACAGGAGATTAAAGGATGTCCTTGCAGGTAAATCGTATAGGATTATCTATCTGGATGTGGAGGATATCCGGGGAGGAATTGATGTTATCAGAAAAGAACGTTCAGACGATAGTGGAAATGAATTGTGGTTTCCGTTGATGCTTCGGTATCTGGAAGAGTCACCGTACGGAAAAGAACATATGCTGACGGGGATGGATGGACTGATTGCGCATTTAGAGAGAAGAAAGGCTTTGGAACTTCGGATTATTGAGGAGATTTTTAAGGAGGAGAGTGCGGTTGTTAAGGCTAAGAAGTATACGATGGAGGATGTAGCCGGAGCAGTATTTCAGGGCGCTGTATCAGTGCTTTAAGTAAGACCAGTTTTTCTACATCTTCGTATTGCAAATCATGTTTTCAAGGATATTGGCAGCAGCATTGACAGGTCTTCCAATATCGTGAATCAGGCTGATGTTTCGTATAGGAATACTTTCGGCGAGGTTTAGTTGAAAAACCTTGCCTTTTTCAAGTAAAGTTTTGGCATATTCCGGCGAGATAAAACCGATTCCCATATCGTTTGAAACAAAGGAAAGCACTTGGTCAGTGGTAGCGGTTTCTACTTCCGGTTCAAACGGCAGACCATGTAAAGTAAAAATATTTTTATAAAATTCAAAGGTTTCAGTTCCTTTCCACAAGTTGATAATCGGATACTGCACTAAATCGGCAAGTGTGAGGTTTTTGTTCTTGAGGTGGGCAAAGGATGGTCCGGCAATCAGGATGTCCTGAAAGGAATTTAAAATTGTTTCATGCAGATTTAAGTTTGAATTGGAAAATGCGGTAACAACCGCCATATCAATGAGACCGTCTGATACAGCAGAGACAAGGCTGGGCGTGGAATTATTGATAATCTGAATATGGGTGCCGGGATATAAGCGATGATAATTACGGAGGACAGGCAGTATTTTATCGTGCAATAAGATTTCCGTGATACCAATAGAAAATCCGATGGAAATATGACCGTTATATAAATTCTTAGAGGAAGCAATTTCAGCTTCTCCCATCTGAATGTGCTCATGGGCAGTCTGAACATGGAGAAAAAGCTTTTCTCCTTCCGATGTCAATACGACGCCTTTGTTAGAACGGATGAATAATTGACATCCTAATTCCGTTTCAAGATTATTCATGGTTCTTGTAATGTTCGGCTGGCTGTTATTTAGTGCCTTTGCAGCCTTGCTGAAACTTTTGTATTTTCCCACGAAATAGAATACTTTGTAATATTCATAAGATACTGACATAAGTGTTCTCCTGTTGTATAATAATGCCATATCACAATGATATAGCGCATATATCATATATAAATTTTACATATAATTCTAAAAATAGTATAATAAAAATAGTAAAAATAGACAAGTAATATTCACAGTATGTTTTTTAGGGAGAGGTTATCTATGAAAGGAAAAAGCATTTTTAAACAACTTTTAATTCCGATGATGACAATTATATGTACACTTGCAGCGGCGTTGGTCGTAGTTATTTTAGCAATTTTTACAACATCTTATGAGAAAGATATTTATGCTAAAAATCAGGATATATCCAATCTTCTCTCAGACCAGATAGCATCTTTTATGGACGGGGCGTATAGCGTCAATCAGGCTCTTGCTGAAAATCCCAGTATTCTGACAATGGATACGGAGATTCAGACACCGATTTTAGCACAGTGTGTGGCGAATAATTCCTATCTGGAGTCAATTTATATACAAGGCACAGACGGTATGCAGACCGGTCGTTCTTCGGGAGAACTTGCAGACCGTTCTACAAGATGGTGGTTTACACAGACAATGTCGGACAAAGTTCCTTTTATATCGAAATCCTATTATTCTGTTGCAACAGGCGCAACTTGTACCTCTATCTTTTTCCCGATGTATCTGGATGGAGAAATGATAGGTGTTTATGCTACTGATATGAAGCTTGATTTTCTTCAGAACTTAATCGGTGAATATTCAAGTGAGGCTGACGGGAGAATATCATTTGTGATTGATGGTGAAGGCGCGGTAGTGGCGCATCCCGATATTGCACAGATTGAAGAGTTATATAATTACAGAGATTTAACTAAGACGGTTTCTGTCAAAGATAATGCGGGCAATGCTGTTACAGATGCAGACGGGAATGTCGTTACGGAGGAATATCCGCTGGAGGTTTCGGATAATTTCAAACAAGTCATTGCACAGGTAATGGCAGGAAACAGCGGAAGCACGAAAATATCATATGATGGAGCAACATACTATGCCAGTTATGCTGCGATTCCGTTAAAAGGAGAGTCAGATTCATGGTCACTAATAACATTGCATAAAAAGAGCGCTGCTATGGCGATGGTTAACAGTCTGCTCGTTATTACAATTATCATTTCGCTTGTTGCCATTGCAGTTGCAATATTTATTGTGATTTATCTTGCACGCAAGCTGACAACGCCTGTCGTTTCCATGACAGAATTGATGAAAGAAGCATCTGACGGTGATTTTTCCATTAATGCAGATGAAAGCAGCCAGAATGAGGTCGGGCAGCTTGCACAGAGTTTCAATGTCATGTCGGGTAAGATATCCGGTGTCCTTGTCCGTATTATGGATTTTACGAAAGAGCTGATTCAATGCTCCGGTAAATTACAGGATATAGAATCAAATATTGTGACTATCAGCAGCGCATTGAATGAAATATCCGGCGGTACGGAGAGACAGACTGCGGATGTCAATAATGTTGTAGAACGTATGGGAGAGATGGAGGACAAGTTCAGGGAGCTGAAAGGTAAGAGCGGGAATCTTCTTGATGAAGCAGAGCATACAATTACTTCCGGTGAGGAAGGTTCCGTCAGCATAAATCAATTGGAAGAGCAGAATGAGCATGTAGAGAAAAATGTGGACCTTTCCTATGAAAAAATTAAGACCCTTGAAACGCATTCAACCAAGATTTCTGATATTGTAGGTACTATTAACAGTATTTCGGAAGAAACAGAACTTTTATCATTGAATGCAAGTATCGAAGCTGCAAGAGCAGGAGAACATGGACGGGGATTTGCTATTGTAGCGGAATCTATCGGAAAGCTGGCAGCCGAGTCAACTTCTGCCACGACAAATATTGAGAAAATAATCGAGGAACTTTGCAGTGACATTGAGGATACCGTTTTCAATGTGGAAGAAGTAAAGAAAGCCGTAACTGCCCAGATACAGGCAACACAGAAAGTAAAGAAAATCTTCCATGACTTTAGAAAGCTTGCAGAACAGACAAGCGGTTCGGTAACAGATATCGATGAACTGATCGAAGAAATGTATGAAATTGACCGTTCCATTATGGAAGCAGCACAAAGCATTCGGGATATTTCTCAAAAAACTGAAGACCTGTCAGGAGATGCGGCAGGCTCATTGGATGAAGAAGTAAAAGATGTTCAGAGCAGTGTGCAAAGTCTTACAATGATTTCGGGCGAATTGGAACAGGAGATGGCAAAATTCAAACTGAGGGGTTAAAATATACAGAATCTGTTATTCTGAATTTTTCATTTAAGGTTTTTACTATAATTTAGATATCAGACTAAACTTTCAGATAGACAGGAGACAGCTGTATGCGGCAAAGCAATTATACGATAAGTGGATTAATGGATGATGCACTGGCGCAGGCGGGACATTTATTATCGTAAAAGATATTGTTAATTTTTGAAGTAGTTTGTCAAAGTTATTGTAAATAGCGATGTTTCTGTGTATATTAATAATATAAGAATAGTAATGATGCGTATGCAATATGCTAATGTAAGAATGGAGGAGTAATATGCTGGTAGAAGAAAAAGTGTGCTTAAATAAAAAAGATAATCTACAAGATATTATTTCATATTTCTTGCAGGAAGTCAGAAAAATACTTGGCAGCAAGCTGTCAAAGATGATATTATATGGTTCTTATGCACGCGGAGATTATCATGAGAATTCTGATGTTGATATTATGATATTAACATATCTTACAGATGAGGAAATAGGAAGGGTAGAAAACCGGATTTTTGATGTGGCATTTGATTTTCAAATGAAATATTTAATAGATATTAGTGTTGTTGTGAAAAATGAAGAACAGTTTAATTATTGGCTTGGGGCATTACCATTTTATGACAATGTGCAAAAAGAGGGGATTATTTTAGGTGGATAAAAGACAAAGAGATTTATGTCAATATAGGTTGCAGGAGTCAAGAATTTCTATATTATATCAAGAGAAAAAGCAACAGAGCAATTTGAAACAGCCAAATTAGTTTTACACAATGTAGAAGAGTATTTGAAGCAACATTTCGATATTGTGTGAAACCGTATTCGTTCCGTCCGCCTGAATCACCGGAATACGGGTGGATTTCAGCCAGTTTTCAACGTCCTGTTCCGAACGGTTTTGCACCATGCCAAAAAATTTTTTCTCTTTTTCATATAAGTCGCCGTCCGGTAAAATTCTGTCTCCGAATTTTTGAATGGATCGTTCCCTTACGCGCTCTAATCTTATGTCTCCCGGAACGTTAATCCATACGGCATAAGTAAATAAGGATATCACATCTTCTCCGTAATCGCCTTTTACAGAAGCGAGGATGAAGTTGGGGTATTTTTTCATATCTTCCAGTAATAGAGTGCTGACCTCTTCTCTTGTCCGTGCAGTGCCATACGGATAGTCAGATTCTGATTTCGGAAAATAATAATCTTCTATGTCCATGAATTTGTAATTTAATTTATCTGCGAGGGCTTTCCCTAAAGTGCTTTTTCCGGCGCCGTTTCCGCCGCAGATGACTATTTTATTATGCATTGTGAGTTCTCCGTTTTTATCTATTTATTATATCACAGATATCCGTCAATAAAAAAATTTTAAAAAAAGGTTGACAACCTTAAAATAGCGGAGTAAGATATGTTCATACATAAATCCTAGTACATATGTAGGAATAATAGGAAAAGGAGAAACGCGAGTATGATCATGAGAAAAGAGATGTGTTGTTGTGGCAATATGAATCAAAGCTCTTTCAGAATTAGCTTCTTTCGGATAGGATGTGCGTTGGCGATGTGCTGCCATAGGCAGCAGCGTGACTGAATCATGGAATAAAGCGAAGAGGACTGATGGGAGCTGAAAAGGGAAAAGCTCCTGTTTTTTATTTTAAAATTATTTAACAACCAAAAAGAAACGAGCATCAATTGCTCTGACAAGGAGGATTATTATGAAAAAGAAAATAGTTACAGTGATAGCAGGAATCGTGTTAATTGGAATTGCAGCGGTAGGAGTAAACAGGGCGGCAGCAGGAAACAGGGCAGCAGCGGGTAATGTTTCTGCGGCAGGAAGTGAAGGAGAGGTTACAGTCGTCAGGGCAGTAACTACAGGAAGCCCGGCGCCATACATGACCGTTGATGAAAATAACGAATTACAGGGAAGCGACATTGATATTATCCGTGCGGTATTTGAACGTCTTCCGCAGTACGATTTGCAGATTGAAGTATCAAGTGACGGACTGACGGGACTTTTAAGCGGACAGTATCAGATTGCCGTAAATAATTACGGGTGGAGAGATGAGAGAGGAGAAACCTATTATTATTCACTTCCCTATAAGACAGGGTATGATGTTTTTATTCAGAGGATTGATGACGAACCGTTGACAGGACTTCAGGATTTGGCAGACCGTGGTTATAAGGTCGAAGTTGGAGCAGGCTCGCTTAAAGCAAGCGCATTAGAGGCATGGAATAAAGAGAATCCGGAGCATCAAATTGATATCACATATTCGGAAGCGGATTTCCAACAGAAGTTCCAGCATATTGTAGACGGTGTAACAGATGTTGCCATTGATGATGGTCCGATTTTAGACACGCTGATTTCCTTATTCGGTTTGGAGAATGACATTGTGGGAAATCCAATTGATGAGGAAACGCAAAAATTTATATCCCCTCATAACAGTTCCTTTTTCCTGTTGCCAAAAGATGAGGGCGGCGCTGCGCTTCGTGAAGATGTAGACCGTATCTTGGTAGAGTTAAAAGAAGATGGAACGCTGGCAGAGATTTTGGAGGGATATTTCGGAAAAGATACAAGTCCAAAGACTGAGGCAATGAAGGAAACTCTGAACTAGCAAAGAGGAAAAGCCGTGGGAAAGGTATGGTTATCGACATGAGGATACTAATCAGGAACGTTAATGTATTTGATGGCAGGAAGCCGGAGCTTGCAGAAAAACAAAAAATTGTCATAGAGGATAACTTGGTCACAGATATTTTATCGGGAGATGTTTCGGAAGAAAATTTTGACCGGGTCATCGACGGGAATGAACTTTATGCCATTCCGGGGTTGGCGGATGCTCATGTGCATCTTGGAAAAACTCATATTGACGGTGCATCGGCAAGATATGACACGGTTGTGGGAAGCGTGGTTGCCGGTAAGCTTTTGCAGCATGGAATAACGACTGTGCGTGATGCCGGCAGTATGGTGGACGGCATTAAACAGGCAGTCGATGAAGGAATCATATCCGGACCGAGAATTTATCCCAGTATGAATTATTTGTCACAGACATGCGGGCATGGCGATAATGATGCTGCTCATGCTAACCGCGATATTCAATATCGCGCACCTATGGGAGTTGCGCTTTGCGATGGTATTGCGGAGGTGCAGAGAGCGGTACGCGAACAGTTCTATTTAGGAGCCTCACAGATTAAGATTATGGCGGGGGGCGGAATGAGTTCTGTTTGCGACCCTGTCGCTACCATGCAGTTTTCTTTGGAAGAGATGAAAGCAATCGCGGAAGCTGCGGACGATTACGGAAGTTATGTCCTTGCACATTTATACACGCCAAACTGTATGAAAAGGGCAATTAAAGCCGGTGTAAAGAGCTTGGAACATGGACACTGGTTAGACGAAGAAACGGCAAAGATGATTGTAGACCGGGATGTATTCCTGAATCCATGTCCGCAGTTTACGCCTGAGGAAGTAAAGTGGAATCACATGGGCGAATGGTCAGACCAGCCTTCCCAGAAGAGAAAAAAGAATAAAAGAGGCGGAAATCCGGTTAAAGAACATATTGCTGAGACAACAGAACTGATTCATAAATACGACATTAAAATATTGTTCGGAACCGATTTAATGATTATGTATAACGAGTATGAGCCGCGTGAGAGCCTGGATTTTACAGAATATAAAAAACGTTTCGGTTCCTATAAAGGATTGCTTGCCGCGACCGGAAACTTTCACGAACTGACTAAGCTGACCACTTACCAAAATCCTTATCCTGACGGTAAAATCGGCGTTTTGGAAAAAGGTTCCTATGCGGATCTGCTTATTGTAAATGCGAATCCTGTGGAAGATTTGGATGTGCTTGGCGACACGGAAAATATTTTACTTGTTATGAAAGACGGAAAAATTTTCAAAAACACATTAGAAGCGAATAAGCGGAAGGAGTGAGTGTATATGGAATTTTACAGAGTGAACAAAGATTCTCCTGAGTGGCTGCTTAAAGCATATGATTATGTGCGGATGGATGCTTTTGTATTCGGGCAGGGAATTCCGTTGGAAGTAGAATTTGCCCGTGATAATCTGGAAGAATTAGAGGCAGTTGTCCTGGTAGAGAATCGAAAGCCGGTAGCAGGATGCCGGATTACTTATCCGCGCAAAGGGATTGGAAAAATTGGACGTGTCTGTGTAATCCGTGAAAAACAAAAAAGCGGCATAGGACATCTTCTGATAAAAGCGGCAGAGGAGTGGATTGCGGAACGCGGAGTAAAATATATCGTCATTAATTCGCAAGACCGCGCGGCAGCGTTTTATGAAAAATGCGGATACATTATGGTACCGGGAGTGGATCCGGAGATTTATGAAAATCATGAGCCGCAGCAGGAGAAAAAAGAAGAAAAGGAAACACAGCGAAAATCGCTTGGATTTAGTTGTGTGCTGATGGAAAAATATCTGTAAAAAAGATACGAGGTACGCGAGAGGAGAAAAATTATGGGAAAACTTTTTGATTTCAGTCAGGTCTGGAAAAATATACCGGAATTATCGGCCTATCTGCCAATTACGTTAGAACTTGCATTGGGATCTATGATTATCGGGCTTTTACTGGGACTGCTGATTGCAATTATTAAAATCAAGGAAGTACCGATTCTCAAGCAGATTGCCGCGGTCTATGTATCAGTTATACGCGGCACGCCGGTTCTGGTACAACTCTATATTGTTTATTTTGGCGTGCCGATGTTTTTTAAACATATCAATCTCAAATACGGAACAAATCTTGCGGTCGCTGATATTCCCGGTTTTGTATATGCGGTGATAGCGCTCGGAATTAATTCTTCAGCATTCAGCTCGGAGATGATTCGTTCGGCAATTCTGTCAGTCAGTAAAGGGCAGATTGAAGCGGCGAGTGCGCTCGGTATGACCTATGGGCAGACGCTTTGGCGGATTATTCTGCCGGAGGCGCTTACGGTGGCACTGCCGATGATTGGCAATATGCTGATTTCTTCCATTAAAGGCACATCACTTGCATTCACTTGTGCAGTGGTGGAAATGACGGCGCAGGGAAAGATTATCGGCGGGCGTAATTATCGTTATTTTGAAGTGTATATCTCCCTTGCCATTATTTATTGGGCAATTACGATTATTATAGAGCAATGCCTGAAATATGCGGAAAAGAAACTGGCGATACCGGAGCAGGTAGAAAAATACATAAATTGATATTGGCGGCTCAGGTCAAAGAGGGAGGATTCACATGAGTTTGATAGAGATAAAAAATCTTCGGAAAAAATACAAAGAAAATGTCGTTCTTGATGGAATTGATCTATCTATAAAAAAAGGTGATGTAATCGGAATTATCGGTCCGTCCGGAACCGGAAAGTCAACGCTTTTACGGTGTATCAACCGATTGGAAGTGCCGGAGGCAGGAACGCTTAGGATTAATGAACATGAGATTGACCTTTCAGGTCAAAATAAAGCCGGAATACAGGAAATCCGAAAAAATACCGGCATGGTGTTCCAACAGTTTAATCTTTTTGAGCGTAAAACGGCATTGCAAAATGTAGAAGAGGGACTGCTGATTGTACAGAAGAAAACAAAAGAAGAGGCGCGTAAGATTGCGCTTGCGGAATTGGAGCGGGTGGGCATGCTTGCATGGGCAAACCACTATCCTTGCCATATGTCAGGAGGTCAGAGACAGCGTGTGGCGATTGCACGGGCACTTGCTATGCGGCCGCAGCTTCTTCTATTCGATGAACCTACATCGGCATTGGATCCGGAAATGGTCGGAGAGGTTTTGGATGTCATAAAACAGATTGTACAGGAGGGAATGACGATGCTCCTGGTATCACATGAGATGGCATTCGTAAGAAATGTGTCGAACCGGGTTATATTTTTGGATAACGGATGCATTGTGGAAGACGGAAGCCCTAAACAGGTATTTAATAATCCGAAGAATGAGCGGACAAGGAGTTTCTTCAAGAAGATGCACATGATGGAAGAACCGGACTATATGATTTAAGCTAAGAAAGGAGTATGAAAAAATGACAAACTTAAAATATACGGATATAGAAGCAGAACAACATGCAAAAGAGGTAGGAGTGCCTCCCAGACCGAGAGAAACCAAAAACGAGATAGATGAAAGAGGTGCGTTTGTGCGTCAGCCTAATTCTTTTATTGTTCCGTTTGGTGACAAAGAGGGAGAGTGGAAAGCGGAAGCCGGAAGATACCGGATCTATTGGGCAAAAGGGTGCAACTGGTCCAATCGTCCGGTCATTGCGCGGGATTTGCTTGGATTAAAAGAGGTCATTACCGACCAGTTATGCACACATACCGGTGAAAGTAATGTATATGGCCATGGCTTTCGTGACAGTGCAGAGCATAAAGACCCGGCGACCGGAGCTTATTTTCTTTCGGAATTTTATAAAAGAGCCAATGCGGATTTTAAGGGAAGGGCTACCACACCGACCTTGGTAGATATCAAAGATAAAATCGCAGTCAATAATGATTATCACAGACTGTCGAACTACATAGAAGTACAGTTTCGTAAATTTCAGCCCAAAGATGCACCTGACCTTTACCCGAAAAAATATCGCAGAGAGATTGACCAGTTGAATGACTGGCTGTTCCCGCATATCAATAACGGACATTACCGGATGGCTTTTTGCCAGTCCTATGAAGCGTATCAGGAAGCATTTGATGATTTTTATGATTCGATGGACAAGCTGGAAAAAAGACTGGAAACAAACCGTTTTCTCTTCGGAGATTTTGTTACGGATGCAGATATTCGATTTTTTGTGACACTGGCACGTTGGGATTTGTCCTATTTTAGAAATGTAGGACCGGTAAAACATAGGATTGTTGACTATAAGAATATATGGGGTTATGCCCGTGAACTATACAGCATACCGGCTTTTCATGATAATACTTACCTGAGTGATTTCGCAAAGGGACATGGCGATAAAGAGAAAGAGTTGTTTGCGGACTGGAATACGAGAATCGCTTATCAGATTGATTTGGAAAAATTGTGGGCGACAGATTATGAGAGAGCGGAACTTTCCGCACACCCGGACGAACTGTTTCTGCGTCATCCGCAGGACGAAACGCCGGAGGACTATCAGAGTGAGATTTCCTTCTGCGGATGGAACAGGCAGAGTCAGGAAGAACGTAATCCGTCGGATCCGAAAAACAGTCCGTTAGATGAAGACGCTTCCATCAATCCATTAAAGGGAAAAATTGATGCCTAAAAGAGGGGGGACTAAGATGTCGGAATTTGATTATGAAATAGTAAATGGCAGAAAGATTCGTGTCCGTCCAAGAGAAACGGTATCGGAGATTGATAAGAACGGTTATTTTCGCCGTCAGCCCAATCATTTTACAACGCCCTTCGGAGATGGCGAAGGAGACTTAAAGGCGGAGGGCAAAGGACGTTACCGGCTCGTTTGGGCAAAATTGTGCCACTGGTCGAACCGTGCAGCGATTGTGAGGGAGTTAGAGGGGCTTGAAGACCATATTTCGGTAAATATGGTGGAACATGCGCCGCATGAGAAGAACCTCGGATGGGAGTATGTTTATAATGAAGATAATGTAGATCCCATTCTGGGAGACCAGTTTCTATCGGAAGCATATTACCGCGCCGATGATTCCTATGCGGGACGTACAACCGTTCCGGCGTTAATTGACACAAAAACCGGAAAGGTCGTGAATAATGATTATAACTGGCTGACTAATTATCTGGAAGTGGAATTCCGTCCTTGGCATAAAAAGAATGCGCCGGAGCTTTATCCGAAAGAACTGCGGGATGAGATTGACGAAATGAATCTCTGGCTGTTTGATAATATTAATAATGCTGTTTACCGCTGCTCTTTTTCACGGAGCCCGGAAGGACGAAATGAAGCGTTCCACACTTTATATGCCGCATTGGACAGATTGGAACGCCGGCTGGAAACAAACAGGTTCCTGTTCGGGGATTATGTGACAGATTCGGACATTCGGCTGTATGTGACATTAGCGCGTCTGGACATTCGTTATACTTGGCAGATTGGTGAAACAAAACATCCTTTGTTTACTTATAAAAATTTATGGGGGTATGCGCGTGAACTCTGGCAGATACCGGCATTTCGGAATAATACATATTTTGTTGATTTTGCGGAGCCGGAAGTAAACGAAACAGGAATTTTCAAACGTTCTTTTAATTATCGGTTTTTGAAGCAGATTAACTTTGAGAGTTTCTGGGGACAGCCAACCGACCGTGCAAGGCTTTCCAAAGACCCGCTTCATAAATGCAGGGCAGAAAAAGATGCGGGTACGGCAAGGGAAGAAAGCTATGCGTTGTCGGATGTTCAAAAGCAGGATGCGGATTTATATGCCAAACTGCGTGCAATTCCCAGTACGCGCGCCTTAGAGGAAAAGGAAGAGGATAATCCGGTTATTAAGGATTCGGCAATGCTTCCGCCTTTTGTAGATACAAGAGAAAAAGACGCGGAAGAAATATTAGCGGAACTACAGGAACTTCCGGATGGACCGGAGTTAAGTCCTGAATCGCAGCAGACGGAGATTGCAGAACTGAATCAATATATTGAAAGCGCGGTTACAGGAGCAATTACGACATTGCTTACCTGCGTGCATCTTCAGGAATTCGAGGATGCTTACCAGACTGTTTTTGCCGCATTTGACCGTTTTGAGAAACAGCTGGCAGACAGGCGCTTTCTGTTGGGAGATTTTGTGACGGAATGTGATGTAAAGCTCTTTGTGTCACTGGCACGTTTTGACATCAATTACTCGCGTCATCTCGGGGCTGTAAAGAAGCGTATTGTCGATTATGATAATTTATGGGCTTATGTGCGTGACCTTTATCAGATTCCGGCATTTATGCATCATACGGATTTAAAAGGTCTGATTGCTTCTTATACAGCGAAAGATGAGGGAGATGGTTACTGGCACAGTACTTATTATGATATCGTGCTGCCGCAGACAGACTTGGATGCACAGTGGAAAGTGAGTACCGAGCGGGCATATCTTTCCGAAGACCCAACGCATCCCATTCTTTTGAAGAATAACAGACGCTTCGACCTTGACCCGAAATGGTATGATTTGGGAGCGGAGGATGAAAAATTTTAGATTTTAAAACGAAATGTACTGTAATCGTAGTTGGATTTCAAGCGCAAGCCGCAGAGCTTGCGCTTTTTAGCCTGTTAAAAGATTATTTTGAAATGGCAGGCGGGATTGACAGAAATCTTTGTTCAACATATTATTGAAAAAGCATTTGAGTTGACAAAAGTATATGGTTTTGAAAAAGTGACCGCGCATATGCTGCCAAAGCTGATTGACGCTGTCGTAATACCTACATTAGGAGATTTTGGAAGTAAAGCAGGAAGATTTGTAGGAAGAAATATGTTTGGATATGCTTCACAAAACGGTTATAGCATTACCAATTTAGGGAAAATTCAAAGTAATATAATTGCAGAAAGGTAATATTCTAATGCAGGAAAATAAAATGGGTACGCTGTCCTGTTTCATTTACGGCAGATTGATTTGCCTGCACTGTTGTGTTACACTTCTCAGTTGCAAGTGCATTTTGTGTCTGCTGCCGGATTAGTATATAAAGATGGAAATATCATACCATCTTGTGGTATTTGTAGAGAATTTATGATGCATTTAGGCGAAGATTTGGAAAATATTGAAATTCTATTGGATAAAGAAGGGCGGACAGCAAGATTGATTGATTTGATGCCTGAATATCCACGACATAAATAAATTCAAGTTTAAGGAGATAGTTAATATGATATTGGTGTTTTTCGCCAATTCAAGTTTGATGAAGCGGAAAATCGGTATTTATGGAGGCAATATGACTAAACCTGAAATGATAATTTTCGACTATGGATATACAATTCTTC
>CAZKOR010000052.1:0-20041 GCA_964554405.1 uncultured Bacteroides sp.
AACACCGCCTGCTAACTTAGCAAGACGCTCCTGTAATTTTTCTCTGTCGAAATCAGATGTTGTTTCTTCAATCTGCTTTCTTATCTGGCTGATTCTTGCCTCAATTGCAGCCTTATCACCCTCACCGTCAATAATAACCGTATTTTCTTTCTGTACTTTTACGGATTTTGCACGTCCAAGCTGGTCCATAGTTGCATCTTTTAATTCCAGACCAAGTTCTGAGCTGATAACCTGACCGCCTGTTAAAATAGCGATATCCTCTAACATTGCTTTTCTTCTGTCGCCATAACCGGGGGCTTTTACAGCTACTACATTAAATGTACCGCGCAGTTTGTTGACAATTAAAGTTGTCAGTGCTTCGCCCTCTACATCTTCTGCAATAATTAACAGTTTTGCACCGGACTGTACAATCTGCTCTAAGATAGGCAGGATTTCCTGAATATTGGAAATTTTCTTATCTGTAATAAGGATATAAGGACTTTCCAACGTAGCTTCCATCTTATCCATATCCGTAGCCATATAAGCAGAGATATAACCTCTGTCAAACTGCATACCTTCTACCAAATCCAGTTCGGTAAGCATTGTCTTGCTCTCTTCGATTGTGATAACGCCGTCACCGGAAACTTTTTCCATAGCGTCTGCTACAAGCTGCCCTACTTCTTCATCTCCTGCCGAAATAGCCGCTACTCTTGCGATATGCTCTTTGCCGTTTACTTTAGAACTCATCTTCGCAATCGCGTCTACTGCAACATCAGTTGCTTTCTTCATACCCTTTCTTAAAATAATCGGGTTTGCGCCTGCTGCCAGGTTCTTCATACCTGCATTTACCATAGCCTGTGCCAGAACGGTTGCGGTTGTTGTACCGTCGCCAGCTACGTCATTTGTCTTTGTAGCTACTTCTTTTACAAGCTGTGCGCCCATATTTTCAAACGCATCTTCCAGTTCAATTTCTTTTGCAATCGTAACACCATCGTTCGTAATAAGCGGAGCGCCGTAGGATTTATCTAAAACAACATTTCTTCCTTTCGGTCCGAGTGTTACTCTTACTGTATCCGTTAACTGATTTACACCTGCTTCCAATGCAGCTCTTGCTTCTGCACCGAATTTAATTTCTTTTGCCATAATGAATCTGCCTCCTGATTTTCTATATTTTTCAACTTACTACTGAATAACTGCCAGAATATCGCTCTGTCTTACAATAATGTACTCATCTTCCTCAAGTTTTACTTCTGTTCCGGAGTATTTAGAATAAATAACCTGATCTCCAACCTTTACTTCCATCTTTACTTCTTTTCCGTCTACCATGCCGCCCGGTCCGACTGCAATAACTTCTGCCTGCTGCGGTTTCTCTTTGTTCTGTCCCGGAAGAACAATTCCTGATTTTGTTGTTTCCTCCGCCTCTAACTGTTTCAATACAACTCTGTCGCCAAGTGGTACTAATTTCATAGTTTTGCCTCCTTAATTGTAACTGTTTTTACTCTCACTGTTACTTCTTTTATCATTTTATTAGCACTCATCCTTGTTGAGTGCTAACGACTAACCATATATTAAGTTTATCTAATTCACTTTGCAAATACAAATACATCCATATTTCATGCTGTTTTATAACTTTTTCTTTTGTTTTCTTTATTTTTCTCTTATTTTCTTATCATTCCCCAAAAACTGGGATTTAATACTTTTTTTAGAATTTAAAAAAGTCAGGCTTCTACAGCCTGACCTTCCTATCTTTTTTCTAAGCGTTCCCGGTATCCGGGAGCATTTTTGATTTCAAACTTGTTGTTAAACATCTCATATTCCGCATCCGGAAGCTTATCCGCTATCGTCTCTTCCACATTTGTCTTATAGACGACGCCGCATGCCACTGACGGTACAATGATATCATCCTCATAAGCAAGACATGCCGCCTGCACTCTGGCGCAATATTCCTCTGCTTCCCCATCATCTGCCATCGGTATCAGAACAATAAATACATCGCCGTCTACACGCCCCAAACAATAATCCGCTTTTGCCTCTTTTTTCAAAATACCCGCTATTGTCTGAATCAGGCGGTCGCTTTCCTCATCGCCGAAATGGTCATTGACATATTTCCAGTCATTAATGTTGGCGTTGATAATGCCTACCGGAACGACCTCCGCTTTATCCATTGCCCTCATGCGTTCTTCAAAATAGAATTTATGGTAAACGCCTGTCAGCGCATCCAGATTCTCACCCTCTGCGGTCTGCGTATGCTTTTCATCCAGTTTCTCTTCCAGCTCATCCACATAAATAGCATATTCTCTATGCAGGTATGCCTCTTCCCCCAGACAGGAAAATACTGTTACCGCTTCGTCCAGCATCTTTTCCACATCCTGCTTTTTATCTTCTTCCACATTATCGGTCTTACTGTAAAGATGGGCTATTGTCCTGTTAAAAACCCGCACTTTTCTGCCCGGCTCCCCTACAACATCCGGTATAAATCCCGCAAAATTACCGATAGAAACAACCTTTTCCCCATGCCTGTCCGTCAACAAAATCTCTGCTCCCGTAACCACGGCAAGCGCTTTTAAATACATTCGCAAAGAATCAACCGGATACAGATTATCCATAGCATAATTCTTGATATTTTCCTTTATTCTTTTGTCAAACGGAACTGCTTTATACTCCATATAAAATACCTCTCCTATCCCCATATAACCTATTCTGAACCTGCATTAAGTATACCTGTTTTGCAGAGGTTTGTCTAGGGAGAAGGCAAGGGATTTTACGGAATTATCACATTGAAAAACCGCTGGATATCGGGTATACTACTAAAATACAACCGTAAGAAGTATGGTATTCCCATATACCTTCTTTTATCATGGATAATAGGAGGTGTTAAAAATGCTTAATCTTTTATGGTGTGAATGCACAAAACTAAAACACTCAAAAATCCTTTTCATCGGAATATTAAGTACTCTGATCGTTCCTTTTTTCGTTATCATAACGGCTGTTATAAACTGCCTTATGAAACCGGGAACAAGCATAAGTCTGTTTTCCCTTTATGACAGTGCGCTTATGTTTCTGATGCTTTTATCCGCTCCCATCATATTAACTATTTTAGGAGCATGGATAATCAGTCGGGAATACACGGATGGGACGCTGAAAAATATCTTGGTAATCCCGATTTCGCGGACGTTTTTTCTTATCGGGAAATTACTGTTTCTGGCTATCCTGGCTTTACTGTTTATGCTGGTTTCATGGCTGGAAATTTTGCTTTTGGCTTATTTTTGCAGTTTCTTTTTCCCTGTAACGGAACTTACTGTCCTTTCGGCTTTGTTTTTTCTTATAAAAATGCTCCATGGCGGAATATTGTTATTTGCCACACAAACGCCCTTTCTCTATCTTACTGTCAGAACAAAGGGATTTGCGGCTCCGCTCATTGCCATTACTGCAGTCAGTTTAATTAACGTTGTTTTATCAAGCTCTCCGATAGCAGGATTTTATCCATGGGCGGCGCCCTATCTCCTTATAAACGGGCGTCTGTCCGGCAGCGGGTGTTCCAAAGCTGTTTCCATAATCATCATACTGATATTATGTTTAGCAGGAATCGCTTCAAGTTTACATAATTTTCAAAAAAAGGAACAATAAAAAATTCATCCAGAAAGGTGGTTTTATTATGTATTTTATTTCCATTCTTGCCATTATCGCAGTCACCCTTATTGCAGCGGGCAGTCCCAATCCCGAAACCTTCATCGATGCGCCGAGCTTAGTCATTGTTTTACTAATTTGTATCCCGATACTGATTTCTTCCGGTCTGCTGAAAGATTTCAATAACGCGTTCCGTATCGCGTTAAACAGAAAAAAAGAAGCCGGGCTGACTGAAATCAAGCGGGCAATTGAAGCGGTAAATCTTACTATCCACACATTGTTTTATTCGGCTTTTTTCTTATTTGCCATATCGCTAATCGCAATCCTGCGAAGCCTTTCTGACCCTACCTTGCTCGGTCCAAACCTTGCCGTGGCATTCTTAACCTGCATCTATTCCCTTGCATTGGCGCTTGTGCTTTTACCGATTAAATCTATCCTGACAGTACGCGCCATAGAATTCATGCAGCAGCCGGAAGACGAAAACATACAAGAAGAAACGGAGTAAACCATGAAACATATTACCCGATTAATTGCCGTCCTTTTTTATATCCTGATTATGTCATTTTTTCTGAACTTTCAATTAGGACAGTTATTTGACCTAAAGCAGCTCGTTCTTGTTATCCTCGGAATGGGTCTTCTTTTCCTTCCGGGATACAGGCGCGGAGAAAGCGGAAGATATTATGTAAGCCAGCTGGGAGGATGTGCTTTGTTTGCCAGCTATATCCAGACTTTCATTCTGCTTTTTATGACATTATCCACAGCTACAGAAATGACAAAGGACGCTTTGTTTCAGGAAATTGCGAAAAACTGCCGCCCCATTTTATATGGTATCTGTCTTTCGGTTATTTTCTCCAATAATGGCGCAAAAGAGTCCAAAAAAACTGCCCCGCAGAATGATGCGCCAAAGGAGAACCTGACGGCAACGCAGATTTATGAAGCTTACAGGGCGCTTGGTCTGACAAACCGGGAAGCGGAGCTTGCCGTCCAGATTGAGCGTGGCTTAAGCAACGGCGAAATCGCGGCACAGTTATGTATTTCCGAAACAACGGTAAAAAAACATGTTTCCAATATATTTGAAAAACTGGGTGTCAATAAGCGGGAACAGATAAAAGAAAAACGGACATAGAAAACGCAAGTCGTCAGACTTGCGTTTAGTCTCTCCTATATTTCTTCACAGTCTTTACAATATAATAAATATCCACGAAAACCGTGCATACCACAGCCGTAATAAACATTCCTTCTATCGTGAAATGCAGATAGGACAAAGTCACAAAACTGATAATCAACAGCACAGTCATTACCCATAACATAGAACATGCCGTTGTAATCAGGAAGAAAATAAAATCTTTGATAAGATCCATTTTCGTAAACTTTTCTCCTCTGCCCGCATTCACAGGTTTCTTCTTTTTATTCATGGATTCCCTCCCAGACTCTTTCCCCATATCGTTCTTCCATTCTCTGTATAACCACATACAGTTATGCAGGTATTGCTGTTTTCATAGTCATAGCTTATTCCTGCGACAGCCAGGGCGTTCTTTATAAAAATCCCTTCGCGTTCCGCCTTTTGCATGTGATTATCATCATTCCGAAAGATAATCCACTCCCACCTGCAATCTTTCTGCCAGGCAGATACAATCTGTGCAGACTCCTTCGGGAAACAAGGCTCTCCCTCCACAACATCCAGCCTGAAACATTCCGTCCCTGCAGGCGCTTCCCCGGCAAACGGCTCCGGTGAAAACACCGGTATATCGTGCAGGAAATACATCCGTCTGACCACCATATAGTGCATCCTGTAAGATACCCTGTCTCCCCGTTTCTTCGGCTTCTGCATCAGTGAATCAGCACCGTCCCTGACATGATGTATGAAATAATACTGTCCTTCCGGCTCGTTATAGAAAGGCACGCCATGCCCCGGTCCTCTGAACCCTCCGAAACACCATCCCTGCCCTGCTTCTGCATAGGGACACCGCGCCGTAAAGCAATAGCTTCCTGCCAGTTTCATTCCCAGAGATTCGCCGTCTAAGGAACGTCCCTCCATATCCCTGTAAGGACCTCTGACCGTATCGCCAATACCGACACGAATGTCATAATCTTCTCCAAGCCATCCGTAAGACAGAAACAAATAGTATTTTCCATTCTCACGGTTCCTTATGACGGACGCCCCTTCCGGTCCGTCAATATAAGAACCTTTCGGTCTGTGAGCAATCCTTTCTCCAAGATGATGCGGATTATGGTCAAGAGGGAGTCCAGTATCCGGTTCTAGCCCCTTCAGATAGATTCCCCCGAAAAAGGAGCCGTATACCAAATACTTGTTTCCTTTCTCATCGTCAATGATATGCGGGTCAATGGCATTCGGCATGGTATCGTCCGTACCCCAGGAATCCACGACAACGCCCCTGTTCTCAAAAGGTCCTTCCGGACTGTCCGCTACGGCAAGCCAGATGCGGGACTCTGAACTTCCAAACGCTCTGGTGGCAGAATAATACATCCGGTATTCTCCCTGCGCATATTCTACGAAAGGCGCCCAAAATCCTCCTGTCGGCGGATATTTCCCATTATCTCTCCCCTGTTGCACAGCCTCGTCAGAAAGCGCATACCCAACGAACTCAAAATCCACCAAATCCCTGCTGCGTCTGATGGGTATCCCCTGCCTGTAGGCAGAAGTAATAGCCGCATCAGTCGCATAGGAATAATACATTCCGCTTGCGGCATCATACATTATGGAAGGATCATGTGCTTCAAATAACGGATTTTCTTCCCGGCTATGGCAATTCAGCTTAAATCCCGGTTTCATATTGTATCTTCCTCATTCCAATTTTCTGCTTATTCGATACTCTTACTGCCCCATACGGTAATCTGATCATCCAGCCCAAGCGCCGTGAATACCATCGTTTCAATACCGGTATTCTCAATCTTCATGGACAGAGTCAGTCCGCTGTATGACTTGCCGCCTAATTTCAGCGTAATATATGGTGTGCCCGGCTCAAGGCTCCAGCTTCCTTCCAATTCTCCCGTTATTTTCCCATCCTCCGTCAAAGTGACAAACTGAGGTTTCTTGGTTTCCAGACTTCCGTAATCGATTTCCAGGTCATGGATAATGACTTCATAATCCCCTGCCACATCCGATACCGAATATCCACTGTTATTTAATTTTTCACCATTGGTCTGATATGGCGCCGCTACAATCCATCCTTCTTTTGTCAGGAAAAGCTGATGTGCTTTCACGTAATGCTCCTCAGTTCCTTTGGTGGTTCTCGTATGGAATACGATATAAGCCTTTCCATCCTCATCCACAAATGCGGAATTATGTCCCTGCGCCACCTGTCCGGTCATGAAGTTACGCCATTTATATCCGCCAAAAAGCCGGATACCGACACCGTCATTATAATTAAAGAAATATTTATCATAATATGGCGTATTGCCAAGTTCGTCCACATAACCGCCATCCGGGGTCTCAGAACGGAATACCCGCACGTTATAACCGCCGGCAGCTTCCAGATTCCCATAAGAAATGAACAGGAAATAGTAATCTCCAATTTTCTGGATATAGGAAGCTTCGCCCGATACATATGCGCCGCCTGCGATTTTCTTCCCAAAATATGCATCGCTGTGGATATCCGTCTCATATGACACGCTATAATCCCGAAGCCCCGTTTCTTCTTCCAATTCCAACATGAATATACCGCCTGACCAGGAACCATAAGACATCCACAGATTATCATCATCATCGTAGAAAACACATGGGTCAATGCAGTTCGGGAACATATCTCCCCACTTTCTGTTATCCACGCCGTTGGTAACATATCTTTCGGGAATCTCAGACTCGCCCAGTACCTGCGGCACATCCGTCTCTCCATAATCTTCTGCGTTGAATCCGCCATATACGATAGTGCCGGCATAGTCATAAGGACCATCCACCGCATCCGCCGTCAGCAGCACAATATTCGATTTCCAGTTATCTCCGTTGGCACTCAGATACATACAATACTTCTCCATCACAGGATTATAGATAATATCCGGCGCCCAAAGATAACCATTCCAAGTGCCTGCAGAATCGTCATCATTCCATGCCTTAATCTGCGTTCTGACATCTTCGGTAAAAGAACCCTGAAACTCCGTACTGATGCTCGTCCAATCAAACAAATCCTGCGTAGATGCTCCATCTAAGAAACTGCCGAAAATATAATAGCTTCCATCCGTATCACGGAAGATGGACGGATCATGGCAGGTAACTTTCTTCGCAAGCTCCCTGTCTTCCGGTTCAATTTCCAGAACCTGCTGCTGTGCATGGAATTCTATGACCGCACGAATCATGATTTCCTCTCCTGCATATTGCAGCTTCACATAGGGTCTGACGGTAATGGTTTCATACTCCGCCGCCTTCGCCGGTACGGATGCGCCAAGCATTCCCAATACCAAAAGCAACAGGAGTGCGCCCTTTGCCCCTTTCGCGCCTTTTCTGCGGACGATAAAAATAACCACAGCCACCGCCAATACGGCAGCAAGGCAGGCTATGATGATCCCAACAGGCGCCCCGCTTCCCGATGCGCCCGATGCAGAAGTATAAACTCCACTGTCGCCAATCAATATGCCGTTTAATTTTACGCTTTCACCGGATGCAATCTCCGGAAGTTCTGTTGGCATGGAATCTTCGGAAACAGGCACAATACCATCCGAATTGCTGTAAGTAAAGCTTACCGGATTCAGATTCCAATACTTTTTGTTATTTTCAACCATAATGGAATAATGTATTTCTTCTCCGGCATTGTATTCCTCTTTATCCGTCGTAATGGTTACGGTAATACCGTCTTCAGTCGCAGTATTAGAGACTCCTTCCTCCGCAGATACCGGCATTATCATAAGTCCTGCAAAAAAGAGCGCTGTTAATACGGTCATAATTTTCTTTTTCATATAATAACCCTCTCTATCACCATTTTTTCGGGCAGCGGCTTCTCTCAAAATACCTTATTGGTATAGTCAAATACAGGATATCCCTGCCCATCCCACTTCACTTCCATTAACATGGTATGACGGTTCGGGTCATAAAGCGGATCTCCTTCAATTTCCAGATAAGTTCTTGCATGATATACACAGATATCCCTGCCGTCCGGAAGCTTCGTGAAGCTGTTATGTCCGGGACCGTAAAAACCTTTTTCCCGGTCAGAACTAAGCACCGGCTGACGCTCCTTCTTCCATGCCCTTGGATCCAGCAAATCCTCATTTTCATCAATACTCAGCATTCCCATGCAGTAGCACTCGCCTGTCGCGCTTGCAGAATAAGTCAGGAAAATTCTGCCGTCATGCTTAATCACAGCCGGACCTTCATTTACCCAGATATCTACCCGCTCCCAGTCATAATCCGGTGTTGTCAGAAGTACCTGCGCCGTGGCAAGCTTCGTCGCAGACTCCATTCTGGCAATATACAGATTGGAAATCTGGATTCCCACGCTGACCTTTTCCGCCCATACATAATAATAACTGCCTTTATTTTCAAAGACTGTTGCATCTAAAGAGAATGCCTCAAAGGAATAGATGTCGTCATCGGCACGTTCCATCTTACCCTTTTCCACCCAGGCATCCGTCATCGGATCCTCTCCCTGACATTCCAACACAAACGGTCTGATTTTCCAAATATCATCTTTTTCGCCTGCTGCAAAATAAATATACCATTTTCCAAACAAGTAATGCAGCTCCGGCGCCCAAACATGCTTGCTCATTTCGCCGGACTCATGCTTCGTCCACACAATAGTCTCCTGTGCCGTCCGTAATCCCTCCAAAGTTTCTGCCTTCCGCAGCGCGATACAGTCATATGCGGGAACGGACGCGGTAAAATAATAGGTTCCATTTGTGTGTCTGTATACATAAGGGTCTGCTCTCTGCTCTATAAAAGGGGTATTATATTCTGTTATTTTACCATTTCTTCTTTCATTAACCATATTCCTGAATCTCCTTTTTGCATTGTATTTCCTAATTATAGTGAAAAACACCCCGGATTCCGATAATCCGTAATCCGGAGTGTAATCATTTTAACTTAATTTACTTTTGAATGTCAATGAATGCATTCTCTAACGTGAAGCAGTAGTATAAATCGCCATCCACTGCAATTCCCGTATAGGACTGATTAAAGGTTGCACCATCAGCAGTTGTTGCAACGAATACGATATCAGCACTGTCACCATTGTTGGTAATGGTCAGCTCAATATCCGCACCGTCAATATCTTTCTTGAAGGTATCCCAGTTCCAGTCACATTCTGCCGTTGCGATATTGTCATAGCCTGCGCCCCATCCCCAGTTATCAGCACGGCATACTGCATACTCTTTATAATCTGCATTATCATCTGCTGAGTGTGCATCTGCAACGTTCTGAAGAACAACTAAGAAGTTATGCCAGTTCTCAAGTTCATCTGTGTAGTTCTTGAAGTTTACTGTTACAGATTCACCGCTCGGAACTGCAACAACATCAGAGAACTCTGTCCAGAATGGTGTAGAACAGTCAGTTGCGCCTACAACAGTACCGGTAGTCGTAACATCACTGTGATCTGCTGCTACAGGTTCTTCCTCTTCCGGTGCACCTGTCTCAGGAGCTATGGATTCCACGTTAGGATTGCCCAGCTCATACAGGGAAAGAACCTGACCTGCTGTTAATGCGGAATCAAATACATATAAATCATCTACAAAACCTTTGAATACCGTATCCCAGTAGTTGATACCGAAATAGGATTCAAAATCAGATGTCGGCTGCATGATATTCGGAGCAAGGGTTGCATCCCATGTATACTCAAAATATGTATTGTTTGTATAGTTTGCCTGTGAATCATATACCAGCTGACCATTCAGATAATACTGAGCGCCTGCTGTTGTAGAACCTAAAGGACTGTTCTGTACTTCACCGGAGCATACAACAGTAACCATAGCCCATTCTCTTTTACCGTGAATGGAATCATCCCATCCGTACATCCAGGGCCAGCAGTCTGTGCCATCCTGCGCATCGCTTGCTTCATTACGGCTCCATACGATAGGGAAAATCTTCGCATTGTCTGCGCCCCACTCTGACTGTGTTACATTCATCCATGTAACATTGTTGCCTGCATCCGCTGCTTTTCCGATATCATAGCCAATCTGCAATGTAGGACCATAGTTGGCAAGTCTGTCTGCATTTACCCAGAAAGATACGGAATAGCTGTCAGTTTTGGTTGCTTCCAGATGCAGATTCAAACCGTAGGTTCCATCCAGATAAATCGCCTGACCTACAGGACCGTCAGCATATGCGAATGTTGCCTTTGTGTCTGCAATACCGTAAGTTGCTCCGTCATTGCTTCCTACGTCGTCCACCTGTATGACAGCAGTATAGCCTTCATCATCACCGTCAAAGGTATAATGTGCAAATGCGTCCGGAACAGCCTCCGCAGTTACCTCGGCAGGTGCACTGTCTGTTGATTCTGCATCTGCTGCTGAATTGTTATCGTTTGTTTCAGTCGTTGCATTCGTATCATTACTTGCTGCATTGTCATTTCCGCCGCATGCTGTCAGCAGACCAGCGGTCAAAGTTACGCAAAGTAATGAACACAGAACTTTCTTTTTCATTTCTTTTCCTCCATTTTTGAGTTTGTTATTGTGCAAAAGAATCTACCACTTGCTGATATTTCGCAAGATCCTCATCGGACAGGACATCATATCCGTTCGGTCCGAAATAAGCAATCATTGCTTCTGCATGATAATAGTTTGCCTGCTCAGTTGCCGCTTCCACATAGTCAGCCGCTTTTGCAGTTCCCCTATCTACCAGATCATGGATACCGATACTGTTAAAATACTGATCGCAGAAGTTCCAGTAACCTGCAATGTTGTACCAGCCATAAGGAACCGGTCTTGTTACGCTTCCGAAAAAGTCGTCCCAGTACGGCTTATGGTCTGCATCCTGAGGGAATAATGAGCTATAGCCTTCCCATACTTCCTCATTCAATGTAACAGGCATGGGCATCTGGGAATTCTTCAAAGGTGTACCTGATGCGTTTGTAATGGATTCATCCTGATAAATCTCCAGACGTGCTTTCCAGCCGTCAACGCCCCATCCCATGAACTTCAGAAGCAGATATGCTTCATAAGGGTATTTACAAGAAGTGGATACACCACCCATATACATTGTAGAAATAACGTTGTGCTCTTTCTCATCAATAACGTTCGGCGTTACATAAGGAACGATATCCAGACCGTACTGCTCCTGATAGCCGTCCGCACCCCACAGGTTCATGTATGTCCAGAAACCTTCTGAGAATACTGCTACATGGGCGGTTGCACCAAACCATGCTTCCCAGTCACCCGTCCAGTCTTCCATTTCCTGTGTCTCCTGCTGAGGCGCTACATAACCGCCAAGTTTCAGGTCAGAGAATTCCTGCTCGCCTTTTGCCCAATAGGAAAGATCAAAATCATTGCCGTCGAATCCAAATTCACCCTTCAATGCTCTTTCATCCGGTGAGCAGGCTGCAATCCCATACAGAGAATCCAGTCTGTTGTAATAACCAAGACCGAAATACTTCATACCGCTTCCTGTATCAACCGTTGCATCCTTAACAAGCTGAATCATCTCTTCCCATGTCCAGTCTGTCCGCGGCATTTCCAGGTTCAGTGTTTCAATAACGTTTCTGTCAATAAACATAGCGCTTGGCCAGTAAACCATCGGTGCTGCATAACGACAGTCGGTATCGAAACATCCAATTCCATACTCATTGATGGTAGCCATCAGATTCTTATTCTCGGGGTCAGCATCCCAATACTCGGAAATATCCGCCCAGTACTGATTTGCAAGCGCCGTATCGGAATCCGTCCCTTCAAATACATCCGGGAAGTTTCCGGCTGCTGCTGCCGCAGAAAGGTCTGCACTCATATCATCAATGACACGGGTTTCTACCGTGATATTCGGGTACATCTCCATAAATTTCTCTGCAAGCATATTGATTGTGGTCTCATCTTCGTAATGCCAGAAGGTCAGTGTAATGTCATCTGTCGTCACACCGTTTTCATCTACCTTTCCGGAAGCGCCGCCTGCTCCACCATTGGAACCGCAGCCCGTAAGACCAAGAACCAGTGACGTTATAAGCGCCACAGACAATAAAACTTTCTTTTTCATTCTTATCCTCCTTTTTGTTTTTTATCTGAATCCCCTTACGGGGATAAAGACCTGAAATTTTATTCGCCGGTGATACCTGCCCTGTCAATACTTTCAACAAAGTGCTTCTGCAGGAAGAAGTACATAATCAGAAGAGGCAGGATACTTAGCGTCGTAGCCGCCATCCTCACCGATTCGTTCAGGCTGGTTGCAGTATCGCCTACGGTAGCCCTTGACTCAAAGGACGTATCGAAATTCTTCAACTGAATGACCAGATTCGTCCAGACACTCTTGGTGGAGAGACCACGTACATACATCTCCGTCAGGTAGGACTCATTCCAATACCATACGAATGAGAACAATACGACCGTAATAATCGCCGGCACTGCTGACGGAATCGCAATCTTATAAAATGCTTTAAAATGTCCCGCTCCGTCAATTGCCGCCGCTTCCATCAATACTTTTGGCACCTGCCTGAAGAACTGATAGAATATCAGGATGAATATCGGCGCATTCAAACCATTTCCCAAAATTGCCGGAAGGACAAATGCCCAAAGCGTACCCAGAATTCCCATATTGTTATACAAAACATAGGTCGGAATCATAGTAACCTGGCTTGGCAGGATATAGGAGAATATCAAAATTCCCATCATTATCTTTTTGCCGGTAAATTCATATCTGGCAAACCCATAGCCAATCACCATGCAGATTAACACATTGCACAAAGTCGGAAGTCCGGCAATCACCACGCCTTTTCCAAGCGTCATCCAGAAGTCCATGGATTTTGCCGCATCAATGAAATTCTGTAAATATAATGAGCTGGGCAGCCACTTCACCGAAGTATCCAACAGGTCATCCCTGTTCATGAAACTGGTGCTGAACATATAAAGCACGGGGTAAAGATATACGAACCCGATACATATAAGCAGTCCATATACAACAATCAATTTGCCGGCGCCCTGCTTCTCCTTTGTACCGAAAATGAACCGATGAATTTTTTCCTTCGTCAATTTGGATTTAATAGTCTCCGCTGCCGTCATAGGTTTTGTAGCTGCGTTTCTTTCTTGCTTTTTCGAGTTTCTTGACATTTCTCTTTCCCCTCCTCTCTATACGTTTAACTAATCTGGCTTCTTTCTTTCTCTCTCTCTGTGCTTTCTTTACCTGTCTGTCATATATATCCTTCTTGGAGCCAAGCAGCAGGAAGAATAATAATACGATTAAAGTAACAATCAGCGCATACATCCATGCCATTGCCGAAGCATATCCGTATCCTTTTTCCTTAGTTCCCGAGAACATTGCCGACTGAATCATATTAATCAGTTCGTTCTGCTCGTTACCGGATAAGAAAATTACCGTATAAACCGCATTTAAAAGTATCATCGGCTTGATGGTCGGAAGCGTAATCTTCCAGAAACATTCCCAGTTGGAACCACCGTCAATCTTAGCCGCCTCGTATTGCGCCGGATCCATTTTCTGCAGCGCTGATAAGAAAATCAAAATCTGAACCCCCGAATACCAGAGAATCATAATCATATTAGCGAACATATCGCTTATGTTTTCCGCTAAAGAGTGAGGCAGGAACTCATCTAACGCCGTTTTTATTGACTGCACATTCATTGACGGAATGGAGGCCGCTCCCTGACTGACCAGCAGATTCATGACCGGTCCGCTGACGATAATAACAGGAAGGAAGAATATCAGCCTGAAGAATCCTTTCAATTTAATCTTTCCGTTCAGCATAATTGCAATCATCAGCGCAAATACTACGATAACCGGAACTTCTATAATAGTCTGCCAGATATAAGTCACCAGCTGCTGTGGAAACTCAGGGTTTTCCATCCAAATCTGGGTGAAGTTCTGAGTTCCGACAAATTTGAAATTCGTGCCCAGCGGCGTAATTCTTATATTGTACCACATATAATAGAATGACTGCCCAAGCGGAATCAGCGTAAACAGCAGAACTCCGACTAACCAGGGGGCTACGAAGAAATATCCTGCTCTGGCTTCTCTTTTTTCAAGTTTTCCAAGCTTAATTTTTGGTTTTTTCTGCTTTTTTTCTTTACTCATTTAATCCACCTCATAGGACATTGCGTCAATGGTATGTCCGTCTACAGTTTCCGCATAGCTGTTATAATTGACATAAACCGTTACGCCATTGCTATAAGTAACTACATTCACGCCATTATCCATAATCTCATGACCGACAATGACTGCTCCTGAAACCTTATCATTCAACTCCTTCAGCGCCTGTGTATACTCTGCAATTGTACTCTTATATACATCATACTCAGAGCTGTAAATATCACAGGAATTGGTATAAATCAGTTCCGAAGCGCTTTCCTTAGTGATATAGAAAGAAGGATAAGTGCCCGTCTCAATCATTTTCAGGAAGAATTCCTGCTTATTTGCCTCAAAATTCACATATTCGGAATATACCGGCATCACACCCTTTAATACAATGGAAAGGAACGGTACGCTTTCGTCTTCATATATGTAACTTGATGTATAAAGCGGCATATCCAGAAACGCTTCCGTATTTTCCCACAGATATGCGAATGGCTGTTCCAACACCAGATTAGTTCTGTCATTCACTGCCGCTATCGTATCCGCATATTTGGCGCCGCATTCATGCCTGGTGTAAACTTCTCCGCTGTAGTTCCAGGAAAATAAGGTATTGCTGAGACCTGCTACGCAGAGATTATCTACGCCTTTCTTCGTATAGCTTGTGACGAATTTATCTACCAGCGTATTGCTCCGTTCCGGCGTCAGATACAGCATTGTTTCATAAACATCCTGATAGGTATCTTCCTCATATCTTCTCTTGTTAATCTGCTTCACAACATTGAAAGTGGCATTCTGTTCATCCGGATTGATTCTCAACGCATCATTGTATAAGTAAAATGCTATCCCATCACTTTCTGCATCATTTATCAGCTTCGTCAAATCACCAGTTCCGCCGATTTCGGAATCCGCCTTGTATTTGGTGATAGGAATGTCATAAAGTCCTCCGTCCTGCCAGCCTTTGTATACCGTGAAAAGGTCAGTGACGCCTGCACCTGCTAAATCCGAATAAATATCCCTGATATCTTCCACTGTCGTCATAACGACTGCCGTTGTGCCGATTACCCAGCTCTCCCGCTCCGTTCCCAGAAAATCAATCCGGGTACGGTAGTCATCCGGCTGCTGTGACAGGGTTCCGTTGTCCAGAAGGTAATTCCGGTATGCATTAGCCATGCCTGCATAATTAGCTTCATTCCCGCTAAGGAACAGATACCGTATCTGTAAATCGGAATGGCTTCTTTCCGCTTCCGCAAGATGCAGGGAACCGACTGTGGAATTATTACTGGTCGGCTGTGTATAAAGCCTTCTCTCAATAAACTTCGCATAAACTCGGTTGTAATCCACGCTGACGCCGTTCGGATGCGCCTCAATCGTCGCACGCATAGCGCCTTCCTCTACCACTGCAAGATATGCAATCTCATCGTCTGTATGTGCAATCCCGTATACCGGTGCGATAATCTGTTCCGCGTCCGTAATCATCTCGAAGCGGTTCCAAAGGAAAGAACTTGCCGAGGACTCCGTAAAACCAACATCGCCCCCATAAATCATAGATGAATATCCGCTGTTGAATCTTCCCTCTTTATCATCCAGATAAATCAATGCTCCGTTCCCGTCCGGGATAAGCAGATAGCCTTCCTTGTCATCCAGATAGGAGGTTCCCATATAGGGATAAATAGCAATCGTACCAATATAATACTTATCTCCATCCTCTTTGATGGATTCGTCCGCGACTCTTGCCGTCAGACCGTCTTCTAACAAAGACACTTCCAAGGTCATTCCGATTTTATAAGTCTTCCAGTATATTTCAGCCGTAAACCCATCGTCTGTATATTGAATATTCTTTGTTACATCATCATTGAGCAAATCCGCCTGTTTGGTATCATCATTCTGGTTAATCAGGGTAAGTACCAGAGCAGATTTCATTGCCCCAAGCCATGTATTGTTGTTCTTACCGTCATCATAACTGATAGAAGACTCCATAAAAGCTCCGGTCGCTTTATTCTCTACGACTACTGATAAATCATCCTCATTCAGATACAGAGCAAGATTGTCATTTTCCGCAATCAGAGAGTGTCCGTTAATCTCTCCCGCCGCCTGTGCTTTAAGCGTCGTATGAATTCCCGGAATCCATGTATCCGGCAGGAATAACAGGATTAGATTAAATACTAAGAACAGGCTTACTGTTTTTCTGAACTTTTTCGTCCATTTCATTGTCAATTTAGTTACCAATCCGATACACCACCTCTCCAAATAGAGACTGAATGAAATCAAATACCTGAGCCCACAATACATAAATGATGAACGCCAGCAGGCAGGCAATAAAGATTGTAAACAACGTCAGGAATATGATTTTAAAGGTTTCCTTGACCGTATAGTTATTGATTTCCTTAATCGCCAGGAATCCCAATATTGCAATCCACACTACCATGAACAGGTTCCCGAACTCTATGAAGAACACTTCATTATAGGTAAGCACATGGGATAAAACAAACAAAAACGGCATAAATACAACATATGGAGCCATGCTGTAGATGAAGGAACAATAAATATGCTTAAACTTACCTTCACCATCATTGATGGTACACATCAGATAATTACATCCAACTACCAAAACCAGCACTATCAGGATAAAACCAATATCCGAAAGGATATCATAGCTTCCTTCCCTGACGTTCTTTAGCAGGAATCCGCAGAAATACTTGTTAATGACATAAAATACCATGATAACGAAAAGCAGGATATTCGAACTCCGTACGGAAACCCTTCCTTCCCTCTTAATGCCATAACAGCCGTCAATCGGATGCCTCATATAGTAGAACAGATAACGAAGTTCACTGACAATCCTGATATTGCCAAAGCGCTCAAGGGCTTTCCTCGGCGTATCCAGGATATGTTTCTTCTTATCCAGTATTTCAATAACTTTCTTTAAGACATACAGGATAAATATAATGACAATGACTGCCGCCAGATTCCGTTTCAGCCAGTTATTCCTGATTTCCCAAAAAGAATCCGAATAACCGTCATAATCCTTTGCAAGCTTTGCATAATGCAGGGAATCGTCATAATTCTCTTCTTTATATAGCGCCCTGCCCATCGCCATATTGGCATAATCGAACAGGTTATTCATTTTGAGTACTTCTTCTAACGGTTCCTTACTCTCTGTATATCTACCCTTTGAGAAAAGGTATAATGCTGAATGAAGGTAGTTTGTAAACTCTGTCGGTTCATAAATCTGTATCTGTGCCTTATCCGAATCCAGCACATAAATCTTATCTTCGGTATCGACCTGAATCGCCTCCACCTTCGTGCTGAGACCGATTCTCTGCTGTCCGTCATCGCTTCCGCCGAATACAAATAACAGTTCTCCCTCGTTGTTGTATTCATATATGTAGCCCATCTGGGACGCCACGAACACGTTATCATGATTTCCGACCGCAACAGCAGCGGGAACTTCCTCGTATCGCTCCACGTTGTCCTTATCAATCATATTCGTTCCGGCAATGTTAAGGCGCTTTAACGTCTCTTTTTTCTCGCCTCTTGTTACCGTATAAATCAGCCCTTTTTCATCAATAGACATATTATCGGGCGTCGCCGGAATATTCGCCTGCATCTTCGCTCTCTGTGCATCTGTCAGAATAGAGCGCCATACAATATTCCATATGGAAGGATCTGTCGCATTCGTTCCGAAATAGCCGAGGAAGGTTCCGTTATCTACCGGACTTATCTGTACTATACCGTTTGTGTTGGACTCACAGATAACGTACATGGTGCCCGACTCATTCACTACGATTTTCAACGGCAGGAAATCCTGTGTCTCTCCATACATGGCGGCATCCGGTCTTCCGTAAGACTGAATCATTTCCCCGTTTTCGTCAAAAACAAAAATTTTCTTAGCGTCTCTGTCCGCTACGTAGCAGATATGGTTCGCCGTCACATACATACCTCTTGGATTTTCCAGCACGTTTTCTCCGAATGTATCAAGCAGTTCACCTTCCATATCAGATACGACCACACGCCTGTTACCGCTGTCGAGAATGTACATATAACCATCGTCCAGCAGTGTAAAATCCGTCGGTGCAATCAGTGCTTCTTCACCTATCTTTGTAATCGTCTCATAAGGCAGATAGGCGGTCTGCGTCTCAGTTACATAACCGTAACCGTCCACAGTATAGGTCTTGTACGGTGCATCCGCCTGCGCCGTCATGGTGTCAGCCAAAATCCCTATGGCAATGAGAAGTGCTGCCAATGAGACCAAAAGCTTTTTCTTCCTTTTTTTCATTGTTCTCACCCTCTCATTTCTATTTGATACCGGAATGTGCCATGGTATTCATGACATTCTTCTGTAAGATACAGAAGAGAATCAGGTTCGGTAAAAACATAATTAACGATGCCGCTGCCGATAGACCCTGACCTGCTACGGTATTGGTTGTCGTGGTGCTGGTCAATGTATTCATATAAAATGCAAGTGATTTCAGTCCATCGTCATTGATATAGTAGTTCGCAGCCTCCAGATTCGTCCAAACCTGTTGGAATACCAGGATTGCCGCTGTAGCAATGGCGGGTTTAATCAGTGGCAGGATGACCTTCCAATAAATCTGCCATTCCTTCGCACCGTCCATATAAGCCGCTTCTATCAAAGAATCAGGAACCTGGTCTACAAACTGCTTCACCAAAAACAGTGCAACCGGAAGCGGTATCAATGGAAGGATTTCCGCCCAGTAGGTATCAATCAACCCAAGCTTATTGACAACCAGATAACGGGGTATCATAACCGCTACAGGAACAAACATCAATGCAAACTGGTTAATCTGAAGCATCAGATTCCTGCCCTTATATTTCAATTTGGAAAGCGAATACGCTGCCATGGTTGAAAAAACAAGAGAAGAGAATACTACTACAAGCGTAATCATGATACTGTTAAATACATATCTGCTAAGCGGTATGCCTGCCGACCTGGACGCCTTAAACAGTTTCCTGAAATTATCCAGCGTCGGATGGGTGGTAATGAACTTCGGCGGGAAAGCAAACAACTCTTCCATGGGCTTGAACGCATGGAATATGATGAATACAATCGGCAGCCCCGTAATCAGTACCAGTGGAACTACGAATAAATATAATTTAATCTGCCCTGCTTCAAACTTGTCAGGGTTCATTCTGTGTCCTCTATATGCAGCCATCTTTTTCCTCCCTCCTATTCATCGCCAAACAGTTTCTTAGATATGGTTGAGAATATCTGTACAATCAACAGAAGCGCTACGGAAACTGCCGCCG
>CAZKOR010000053.1:0-19928 GCA_964554405.1 uncultured Bacteroides sp.
TTGGAATCAAAATATATCCCGCACCTTTTCTTTGCGGGAGAAATCATAGACATGGACGGCATCTGCGGAGGTTATAATCTGCAGTGGGCATGGACAAGCGGAGCAGTTGCAGGACGCGCTGCTGCCAAAAGTTAGAAAGGCAAGTTATATAAAAAAATGATAAGATTAAATCAGATAAAAATGCCGCTTGTTCATACGAAAGAAGAATTGGATGCTAAAATAAGAAAAATACTGCATCTGTCAAAAGAAGAGCTTCTTTCCTGTCAGATAGTTAAAAAGTCAATTGATGCTAGAAAAAAACCGGAGATTTTTATTATCTATACAATAGATGTCACAGTAAAAAAGGAAAATCAGATTTTACGGCGTATGGCATCCGGGAAATCCGGTGGGATACAGATTCAGGAAGCAAAAGATATCAGTTATCAGTTTCCTGAGTCCGGGAGTAAACCTCTAAAAAACAGGCCGGTTATTATTGGAACCGGACCGGCAGGGCTATTTTGCGGTTATTTCCTTGCACACCACGGTTATCAGCCTATTTTGCTGGAACGTGGTAAGGAAGTTACATATAGAAAAAAAGATGTAGAGACTTTTTGGAAGAAAGGCATTTTAGAGCCGGATTCCAATGTGCAGTTCGGAGAGGGCGGCGCAGGAACTTTTTCCGATGGTAAATTAAATACATTGGTAAAAGATAAATACGGAAGAAACAAAGAGGTGCTTAGGATTCTTGTACAGGCAGGAGCACCGGAAGAAATTCTTTATGATGCAAAACCGCATATCGGTACGGATATTCTGATGCGCATTGTGGAACATATGCGGAAAGAACTGATTTCACTTGGCGGTGAAGTCTGGTTTGAGAGTAAGGTTACCGATATTGTCATAGAAAATAACAGCCTAAAAGAAGTGATTATCAACGATACAAGGCATTTATCCACAGATATTGCAGTTTTTGCCATCGGGCACAGCGCAAGGGATACTTTCGCGATGCTTTACGAGCGCCATGTGCCGATGGAGGCAAAGTCCTTTGCAGTGGGACTGCGGGTGGAACATCCCCGCAAAATGATAAATCTTATACAATATGGATTGGAAGAGGATATGAGACTGCCTGCGGCAAACTATAAAGCTGCTGTGCAGACGAAAAGCGGCAGAGGAGTATATTCTTTTTGTATGTGTCCCGGCGGTTATGTCGTCAATGCTTCTTCAGAGCCGGGAAAACTTGCCATAAATGGAATGAGTTACAGCGGCAGGGATGGCGCTAACAGTAACAGCGCGATAATTGTAACCGTAACACCGGATGATTTTGGAAGCACTCATCCGCTTTCCGGTATTGCATTCCAGCGCAGTCTGGAGCAAAAAGCATATGAAATCGGGAATGGTTGCGTTCCGGTTGAAACTTATGGAGATTTGAAAGAAGCGGTAAGCGGATATGTAAAAGAAAAATCCGTTATCATGCAGAAATATCCGAATTTTGAGCCGGCTATAAAGGGCGCTTATGAGTTTGCTCCCGTGCATGAAATATTACCGGAAACGTTATGCCGGACTTTTATAGAGGGTATGGAGCAGTTTGATAAAATCATGTCCGGTTTCGGAGACAGCGGTGTTTATTTATCGGGCGTCGAGAGCAGAACGTCGTCACCCGTGCGGATTAGCCGTGATGAAACGGGACAGTCTGCGGTGCGAGGTATTTACCCATGCGGTGAGGGCGCCGGATATGCAGGAGGGATTACCTCGGCAGCAATGGACGGGATGCTGATTGCAGAGAAAATAGCAGAAACTTATTCTGCAAAGTATATATAGTGAGAGGTTTTATATGATGTCCGATATCAGAGAGATGATGAAAGACAAAAAAAGAATAGTCATTAAAATCGGTTCGTCATCTTTACAGCATAAAGAAACAGGGGATTTGGATTATACGAAACTGGATGTACTTGTTAGAGAATTGTGTGATTTGCGCAATCAGGGCAAAGATGTTGTTTTAGTCACCTCCGGCGCGATTGCTGTCGGAAAAAAGGCCATTCATTTACAGGAAATGAAAGATGATAATCCGATTGCGGTCAAACAGGCATATGCGGCGGTAGGACAGGCAAGACTGATGATGACTTATCAAAAAATTTTTGCAGAATATAATCAGGTTGCGGCACAGATTTTAATGACGAAAAATACGATTGTAGATAATCTCAACCGTTTCAATGCACAGAATACATTTGCGGAATTATTTAAGTTAGGCGTTATTCCGATTGTAAATGAAAACGATACGGTTGCAACTTATGAAATAGAAATCGGTGATAATGATACGCTGTCCGCCATTGTAGCATCTTTGGTAAAAGCGGATTTGCTCATTCTGCTCTCGGATATCGACGGTCTTTATACGGACGACCCGCGAAAGAACCCACAGGCGGAATATATAGAAGTCGTAGACGAATTAACAGATGAATTGATGGAAATGGGAAAAGCCTCTACCGGCAGTGATTCAGGAACGGGCGGCATGAATACCAAACTGCAGGCAGCCCGCATTGCCCATAATACGGGAGTAGATATGGTAATTGCCAATAGTCGGGATATTAAGGTTATTCACCGGATTTTAGACGGGCAGAATATAGGAACGCTGTTTCGTTCTAAAGTGGATAATAACTTTGATTTACCTTTATATGTCCAGCAGATGCATGGGCACTAAGAAATGTGAAAAATAAATTTTTCACATGCGAATTTGTGCCTTGCGGCGACAAATGTCGCAGGTTGAGAGAAAGGCGTACTATTAATATGATTGATGAAAAATCATATGGCTCCATGGAAGAACTGACTAAGAGAGTCAATGAATTATACCATAAATCACAGGTCGCCCCGCTGACAGCGGATGAGAAAAAAGAGCAGGACGAACTTAGAAAAGCTTATGTTGCCAATGTCAGAAAGAATTTAAAAGGACAGCTTGACAACATTTCTATTGTGGAAAAAGACGGCACTGTGACGAATCTTGGAGAAAAATTTGGAAAAAAACATGGGCAGTAAACAAAATATCACAGACGAAAAAAGACGTATCAGAAAAAATGTGCTGGCACTACGGGATGCTATGACGCCTGCGGTACGGGAAGAAAAGAGTTTCCGGATAATAAAAAGGCTTTTTACCACTGAAGAATACCGGAGCGCGAATGTGATATTAACCTATGTCAGTTATCAAAGTGAAGTGATTACCAACACATTGATAGAGCATTCGCTGGCAGATAGAAAACTTGTTTTTGCACCGAAAGTAGTAGAAAATGATATGGATTTTTACCGGATTACCGGTATGAGTTCTCTGGCAGAAGGATATCGCGGCATTTTAGAGCCGACAGGAGATGAAAAAGTTTTCTGCGAAAAAATTTTCACAGAAAATTCGAAAAATGCGCTGATGATTATGCCCGGCGCCGTCTTTGATGAAAAACGTCACAGAATCGGTTATGGAAAGGGCTTTTATGATAGATACTTATTGCGCATGGAGGAGCTTGGAATTACTATATATACGGTGGCATTGTGTTTTGAATGTCAGGTGCTCCAAAATATTCCTTACGGAATACATGATAGAAAACCGGATTTTGTATTAACGGAAAAAAGACTAATAGGAGTAAAGGAGAATACGCATGGGTGATTTGGAAACCATTGGACAAAAAGCTGCCGCAGCGAAGTATGTCTTACAGACTTTATCCGCTGCAAAGAGAGAGGATGCTCTAAAGGCTGTTGCCGAATACTTTACGATTTGCAGACAGGAACTGCTGGATGCAAATGCAAAAGATATGGAAGCCGGAAAAGAAAATGGTATGAACGAAGGGTTATTGGACAGGCTTCTGCTTACGGAAGAAAGAATAGACGCTATGGCAGAGGGCATCATGGAGGTTGTTAAACTGCCGGAGCCTTTAGGTGAAATATTGGAGGAGTTTGAACGTCCAAACGGTCTTAAAATGACAAAAGTCCGCGTTCCTCTCGGCGTTATCGGCATTATTTATGAATCCAGACCGAATGTGACAGCAGATGCTTTTGCATTATGCTTTAAAACAGGAAATGCAGTTATTTTAAAAGGCGGGAAAGATGCTATTCATTCCAACACCGCCATTGCAAATGTTATCAGAAAAGCCTTAAACCGGGTCGGTGTTACGGAAGATGCGGTGCAGTTGATTACGGATGTGGACAGACAGACAACGAATGATTTTATGAAAATGAATCGATATGTAGATGTACTGATTCCGAGAGGCGGAGCAGGCTTAATTAAGTCCGTAGTAGAAAACAGCACGATTCCTGTTATCGAAACAGGTACAGGAAACTGCCACATTTACATTGATGAAAATGCGGATATAATGAAAGTTGTGCCGATTATTATCAATGCGAAAACACAGCGTATCGGTGTCTGCAATGCCTGTGAATCGTTAGTAATCCATAGAAAAGTGCTGGATAAGATTTTACCGCTTGTAAGTAAGGCGCTTCGGGAAAAGAAAGTAGAAATGCGCGGCGATGAATATGTCAGAGCCATGGTGCCGGATTGCAAAGAGGCAACGGAAGAGGATTATGCAGCGGAATATCTGGATTTGATTATTTCCATGAAAACGGTTGACAGCGTGGAGGAAGCCATTGCTCATATCAACCGCTATTCAACCGGACATTCTGATGCTATTATTACGGAAAATAAGGAACATGCGAGAGTTTTCCTGCAAGGAGTTGATTCTGCCTGCGTCTATGTGAATGCGTCTACCAGATTTACGGACGGGTTTGAATTCGGATTCGGGGCGGAAATCGGTATCAGCACGCAGAAACTGCATGCGAGAGGTCCCATGGGATTAAAGGAACTTACTACATATAAATATATGATTGTCGGAAACGGTCAAGTTAGAAATTAATTAAAAATAAAGAAAAACATAAAGAAAAACGGAGGAAACTACGAATGGAAACAAAAACAAAGAAAGGCATGGGTATTCTGCTGAAACTTGTCCTGATGTGCGTTCTGCCAATGTTAGTTATGGTGATTATCCTTTCACTATATGCGATGAATGCTTTACGCAGCGGAATGGAAAGTGAGGCTCTTGGCGGATTAAATCTTTTATGCCAGTCAGTCGCTGCCTCTTATGACGCCATTGATCCGGGAGATTACCACTTGGAAGGAGATTTATTGTATAAGGGTGAATATTGTATCACGGAACACGGGGATGTCATTGACAGTTATACGGACGGTGAAGATACCGATGTGACACTTTTTTACGGTGATACGAGACGGGCAACCTCTTTGCGCGATATTACAACCGGAGAGCGCATTGTCGGTACGACGGCATCTGATACGGTAGTTGCGGCTGTGCTGCAGGGCGGAAAAGATTTCAGCTCCACCGACGTTACAATCAACAATCAGTCTTATTATGCGTATTATAAACCGTTAAAGAACAGCAACGGGCAGGTTGTCGGTATGATATTTGCCGGTTCACCGAGCGCGGATGTCAATGCAAACATTATGGGGCAGGTAATGAGAATTGTCGGAATTGCCACAGTTATTTTAGTTATTGCTATGATTATCTGCATTCTGTTAATAAAGGGAATAGCTGCTATCGTTGTGCATGCGGGCATGCTGTTAGGAAGAATTTCCGAGGGCGATTTGCGTCTGGAATTAAGTGACAAAGCACAGAAAGTCAGTGATGTGGCGAAAAAAAGAAGTGATGAAATCGGCGTTATGCTTGCTTCCATGAACGGATTGGTGAGTAAATTACAGACATTGGTAGGTAATATTAAGGAAACAACGGATAATTTGCTGCAGTCAGGAGAGAATCTTGAAATGATGGCATCCCAGACAAGCACGACAACGGATGAGATTGCACATGCCGTAGAAGATGTGGCAAAAGGCGCTGTTACACAGGCGGAAGATATTGAATCGGCAACGACGGAAGTAAACAATATGGGAATTTTGATTGAGGATATTGTGCAGAAGGTTAACGAATTAAACGAAGTATCCAATAATATCAAAAAAGCGGATGATGAATCAGAGGAAATTATCAATGAATTAGACGCTTCTAACGACAGAACACTTGAAGCGATTAAGAAGATAGACACATCCGTACGTACAACAAATGAATCTGTTAAAAAGATTCAGGATGCTGTAAATCTGATTACTGCAATTTCCAGTGAGACAAGTCTGCTGTCTCTCAATGCAAGTATTGAAGCGGCAAGAGCGGGTGAAGCAGGACGTGGATTTGCTGTTGTTGCTTCCCAGATTTCCAAGCTGTCCGAAGATTCCAATAATTCTGCTAAGACGATTGAGGATATTATTCATCAGTTATCCATGGATTCGGAGGCTTCCGTTGAAATTATGGCAGAAGTGAGCGAAATCATTGAATTACAGAAGAAGAAATTAGATGAAACGAAAGCAAAATTTGCTGATGTGTCCAAGGGCATTGAAATGTCCATATCAGAAACAAAGAGCATTCATGAGCAGACAAAGGAATGTGACGTAGCAAGAATAAAAGTAACGGACGTCATCCAGAATTTATCTGCCGTTTCACAGCAAAATGCAGCGGCCACGCAGGAAACAAACGCATCCATGGAGGAATTGAATGCAACGATCAATCTGCTTGCCGAAAGTGCAAGAGAATTGAAAGATATTGCAGAAGCGCTGCAAAAGGATGTGTCTTATTTCAATGTTTAATGAGGAAATCCAAATGTCTGTTTCTCCAATCTGTACGAAAGACGGTAGGAAATATGCTTTTGTCTCTTTTACAGACGGAAACAGGATCGCTGAAGGAAAGATTCCGGATTGCGTGATTACGTATCATACCGGTTTTCATGATGATGAAGTGCATCAGCTGGAAGAGTATATGAAGCGTGAACTGCCGCAGTTGAAGCGTATGGCTGCCGGAATCAATGTGATGAATAATTTCCTGCATGGAGACAAATAAGTAAAACATAATATGTATTTTTAAGAGCAGAAAATGCGGTCAACTCCGGTTTTTGCTCTTTTTTTGCGTTTTTTGTATTTTTTTATACAAATTGGATTGACATCTGTTTATAAATATATTATTATACATATGAACAGATGAACATATGTAAACAAAAAGGAGGGATTATGATAAATAGAATGAATATAGAAATGCCGGATGACGAAGTTTTATATGATTTAGCGGAGCTTTTTAAAGTTTTTGGTGATTCTACGAGAATTAAAATATTATATGCACTGCTTGAAGAGGAATTGTGTGTCTATGATATCGCCAGACTTCTTAATTTGAGTCAGTCGTCAGTCAGTCATCAGCTTAGAATTTTGAAAAATTCCAAACTGGTAAAGTTCAGGCGGGATGGGAAATCCATGTTTTACTCATTGGATGATGACCATGTTCGGGAAATTATCAGCATGGGAATGGAACATATTTTAGAAAAAGCATAAAAAATCGAGTGCCAGCGCACTCATAAGTAAAGGAGAGAGGAAAAATGGAAAAAACATATAAGATTGAGGTAGATTGTGCAAATTGTGCGGAGAAAATGGAAGATGCAGCGAAAAAGACAGAGGGTGTTGCAGATGCAACAGTCAGCTTTATGACACAGAAAATGAAAGTAAGCTTTGCTGATGGAGCGGATGAAAAAGCTGTTATGAAAGCAGTATTAAAGGCATGCAGGAAAGTCGAGCCGGACTGTGATATTGTTTTAAAATAGGCTGATAATTAGAAAGTGTGATTAAAATGACTAGAAAACAGAAAAAAGTATTGATGAGAATTATTGCAGCGACAGTTTTAATGACAGCGCTGCATTTTATTCCGGTCTCGGGCTGGCTGTCATTGCTTTTGTATCTGATTCCGTATTTGATTATCGGATATGATATTTTAAGAAAAGCTGTTCTTGGAATTATTCATGGGGAAGTATTTGACGAAAACTTTTTGATGGCGGTTGCTACCGTAGGGGCAATCGGACTTGGTGAGTATTCGGAAGGCGTTGCGGTTATGCTGTTTTATCAGATTGGCGAGCTTTTTCAAAGCTATGCCGTCGGAAAGAGCCGTAATAATATTACCGCATTAATGGATATCCGTCCGGACTATGCAAATATTGAAAAAGATGGGGCTATAGAGCAGGTTGACCCTGATGAAGTAGCTCTCGGTCAGATAATTGTTGTAAAACCGGGTGAAAAAATCCCGATAGACGGTGTCATAACAGAGGGAAGTTCCAGCTTAAATACAAGCGCATTGACAGGAGAGAGCGTACCGAAGGATGTACAGACAGGAGACGAAGTTATCAGCGGCTGTGTCAATATGACAGGGCTTTTAAAAATTCAGACGACTAAAGAGTTCGGAGAATCAACCGTCAGTAAAATCCTTGATTTGGTTGAAAACTCCAGTATGAAGAAATCGCGGTCTGAGAATTTTATTTCTAAATTTGCCAAGATTTATACCCCTGCAGTCTGCTACAGTGCAGTTGCTCTTGCCGTAATACCGCCGCTTGTCAGAATGTTGTTTTTGCAGCTTTCTCCTGCATGGGGAAACTGGTTTTTCAGAGCATTGACTTTCTTGGTCATTAGCTGTCCCTGTGCGTTAGTCATATCAATTCCGCTCAGTTTCTTCGGCGGAATTGGCGCGGCGTCCAAATGTGGTATTTTAGTAAAGGGCTCTAATTACCTGGAGGCATTATCAGAAGCGGGATACATCGTTTTTGATAAGACCGGAACATTGACAGAAGGCGTTTTCCGTGTGAAACAGATACTGTTAGCCGATGCAAAAAAGGCAGGACTTGATAAAGCAGGGCAGGACGAGGCACAAAATGAGCTGTTGGAAATGGCAGCTTTGGCGGAAAGCTATTCTTCCCATCCGATCAGCAAGAGTTTACGGGAAGCTTATGCAAAAGAAATAAATCCGGAGCGGGTAACAAATATCGAGGAAATAGGAGGTCACGGCGTGACGGCGCAGATTGACGGCAAAGCGGTTGCCGCAGGTAATGCGAAGCTGATGAAGAAACTACAGATTTCCTATGAAGAATGCAGAGAGCCCGGAACAATTGTATATGTCGCCGTAGAACAGGAATATTATGGCTGTATTCTGATTGCGGATGTTGTCAAGAAAAATGCGAAAGAAGCCATTTCTGCGTTAAAAAATACCGGCATTCATAAGACTGTCATGCTTACGGGCGATAATAAAGCAGCAGCGGATGCCGTCGGCACAGAACTGGGGCTGGATGAGATTCACAGCGAACTTCTTCCGGCGGATAAAGTATCACGGGTAGAAGAACTGATACAGGAAAAAGGTGAAAAAGAGAAACTGCTTTTTGTCGGAGACGGCATTAACGATGCGCCGGTACTGACAAGGGCGGATATCGGCATTGCTATGGGTGCACTAGGCTCGGATGCTGCAATCGAGGCTGCTGATGTCGTTTTGATGGATGATGACCCGGTCAAAATTTCTCTTGCCATTAAAATTTCACGCAAATGTATCGGAATCGTATATCAGAATATTGTCTTTGCACTTGCCGTGAAAGCTTTATGCCTTATTTTAGGCGCACTTGGCATTGCCAATATGTGGATTGCCATTTTTGCGGATGTCGGCGTTATGGTAATAGCCGTACTCAATGCAACAAGAACATTGCAGACGAAGAATTTGTAAAAGAGTCATTGTTATTTTTATCACAATATTTTATATAGCAAAATACCCTTCAATATTGTAAAATAGTGTGAAGAGAAGTATTCTTTATACCAACTTAGGAAAGAAGGGTTAGCAATGAGTCGATTGGAAATGGTTGCTCCCAACAGAGCAAGAATCGTCATGGAAGGGCTATATAAAGATTTGGAACGCAGAATCGAATCCAGTCCGCCGGGACTTTGTCCGGTAGATATGTCGCGTGCTTTTTTGGAATTATGTCATGCGCAGACATGTGGAAAATGTGTTCCCTGTCGTATCGGATTAGGGCAGTTAAACCATTTTATCAAGGATGTTTTAGACGGCAATGCCACGATGGAAACATTGGATATTATGGAAAAAACTGCCCTGTCCATTATGGAATCGGCGGACTGTGCCATAGGATATGAAGCGGCAAATATGGTATATAAAGGTCTGATCGGATATCGTGACGATTACATAGAGCATATCAAAAATAACCGGTGTACCTGTACATACAATCAGCCTGTATCCTGCGTATCACTTTGTCCCGCTCATGTGGACATTCCGGGATACATTGCATTAATAGGTGAGGGGCGGTATGCGGACGCCATCCGGTTAATCAGAAAAGATAATCCATTCCCTACCACATGTGGTTTTATCTGTGAGCATCCCTGTGAAGCAAGATGCAGAAGAAATATGGTTGATGATTCCGTCAATATACGGGGGCTTAAAAGAGTTGCAGCTGATTTTGCCGGAGAAGTGGAACCACCGGCATGTGCACCGAGTACCGGCAAGCAGGTGGCGGTTCTTGGAGGCGGTCCCGGAGGATTGAGCGCTGCCTATTATTTACAGCTTATGGGACATCAGGTAACTGTTTATGAGATGCTTCCGAAGCTTGGCGGAATGCTGCGTTACGGTATTCCGAATTACAGACTGCCGAAAGAAAGACTGGATGAAGATATTAACAGCATTTTAAAAACGGGCATTCAGGTAAAGCATGGATTGAAAATCGGTCAGGATATTACTATTCAGGAACTGCGGGAACAGTACGATGCGGTACTGATTACTATTGGCGCAAGTACGGATAAGAAGTTAGGATTAGAGGGTGAGGACGCAGAGGGTGTATTATCTGCAGTCCAGTTCCTTAGAAACGTTGGAAAGAATGAGATTATGGATTTATCCGGCAAAGAAGTTGCGGTTATCGGAGGCGGCAATGTTTCTATGGACGCTGTTCGTACCGCGAAACGTCTTGGAGCTAAAAAGGTAAGCATTGTCTATCGGAGAAGAGTTTCCGATATGACGGCTTTGCGTGGTGAAATTGACGGCGCCATTGCAGAGGGTATCGAATTACAGACATTAAAAGCGCCGGCATCCATTGCAGTGGACGAGAATAATCATGTGAAAGGAATCTATGTTACTCCGCAGATGATAAGCGCCATTCGCGACGGACGGGCAAGTGTGAAACCTACGGGGGAGGAAGATATTTATATTCCCTGTGATATTTTGATAAAAGCAATCGGTCAGAATATAGAAACCCGACATTTTGAGGAAGCGGGCATTCCCGTTGCGCGCGGAAGAATCGCCACAAAGAGTTCCGGTACATTTGCCAATATGCCCGGCGTTTTTGCAGGCGGTGACTGTGCCAGCGGACCGGCAACCGTTATCAGCGCCATTGCAGCGGCGAAAGTAGTGGCGGCAAATATAGATGAATATCTGGGATACCGGCATGAAATATCCTGTGATGTCAAAATTCCGGAACCGCGCTTAGACGACCATGTACCGTGCGGAAGAGTCAATTTGACGGAACGGGAGGCATGTGAAAGAGTACATGATTTTGAAGGCGTAGAAAACTGTATGACAAAAGAAGAGGCAAAACAGGAAGCGGACAGATGTCTGCGCTGTGACCATTTCGGATACGGTATATTTAAAGGAGGCAGAGAAACATTATGGTAAATCTTACAATCAATGGAAAAGCAATCACTGTAGAAGAAAACACTACCATTATGGAAGCTGCCGCACAAAACGGCATACCGATTCCAAAACTTTGTTATTTAAAAGATATCAATGAGATTGCGGCATGCCGTGTATGCGTTGTGGAATTGGAAGGAAAAGATAAATTAATTACTTCCTGTAATAATGTGGCGGAAGAGGGCATGGTGATTTATACCAATAGTCCGAAAGTCAGAAAATCCAGAAGAACAACGGTAGAACTGATTTTGTCACAGCATGATTCCAATTGTGTAAGCTGTGCCAGAAGCGGAAACTGCAGTCTTCAGAAAGTCTCAAATGATTTAAATATCATTGATATTCCGTTCAAAATGGAGCCGGAAAGGAAATACTGGGATAAATCATTTCCGCTTATCCGCGATTCTTCCAAGTGCATCAAATGTATGCGCTGCGTTCAGGTCTGTGAAAAAGTGCAAAGTCTCGGTATTTGGGATGTAGAGGGCACAGGTTCCTGGACAACGGTTAATGTTTCAGGTCAGAAAAATATTGAAGAAGCAGACTGCGCTTTATGCGGACAGTGTATTACCCATTGTCCTGTAGGTGCGCTCAGGGAACGTGATGATACCGAAAAAGTATGGGATGCGATTGCTGACAATGAAAAAATTGTTGTTGCACAAGTAGCTCCTGCCGTACGTGCGGCATGGGGAGAAGAACTGGGACTTGAGCCAAAGGATGCCGGTATCGGCAAAATTTTGAATGCCTTAAAGAGACTGGGCGTTAATTATGCTTTTGATACGACATTTTCCGCAGACCTTACCATTATGGAAGAAGCCAGCGAATTTATAGAGCGTTTCAGTGCCGGTGAACTAAAAGAAAGGCCAATGTTTACTTCCTGCTGTCCGGGATGGGTTCGTTTTGTGAAAACACAATTCCCACATATGGTAAAACAGCTTTCTACGGCAAAATCACCGCAGCAGATGTTCGGCGCCGTTATGAAAACTTATTTTGCCGGGAAACTTGGTGTTTCACCGGAACAGATATATACGGTATCAGTTATGCCCTGTGTCGCAAAAAAGGGAGAACGGGAAATGGAACTGTTCTATGAGGAATATGCGGGACATGACATTGATGCGGTCATTACCACAAGGGAACTTGTGAAGATGATACGTTCCGCACATATAAGCCCCGATACCCTGACGGAAATAGAAAGTGACAGACCCATGCAGCAAGGTTCCGGCGCAGGCGTTATCTTTGGCGTGACAGGCGGCGTTATGGAAGCTGCGCTTCGTACGGCGTATTATTTACTGAAAAAAGAAAATCCGCCGGTAGATGCTTTTAAGGCTGTCAGAAGTCCTGCATTCGGAGCAAATGACGGTGTTGCAGAGGCAGAGTTTGCAATAGATGATATTACCGTAAGAACGGCAGTTGTCAGCGGTTTAGGAAACACAAGGACGCTGCTTGAAAAAATAGAGCGTGGAGAGGTACAATATGATTTCGTAGAAGTCATGGCTTGTCCCGGCGGCTGTGCGGGCGGCGGCGGACAGCCTATTCATGACGGTGTCGAACTTGCTTACGCGCGCGGCATGAATCTTTACCTTCTGGATGAAAATGCTAACATCAGATTTTCCCATGAAAATCAGGATATTATGCAAATGTATCAGGACTTTTTTGAAAAGCCGCTGTCACATAAATCACATATGCTGCTGCATACGCAGCATCTGCACACGCAGCATTCACATAACGAAACATGAGCCTGCTTGATTTAACATGTCGTTTGTGGTACATTCTTAAATAAGTCGAAAGAATTTTACCGCAGACCACATGTTTCGGAGGATATCAAATTGAAAAACATAAAATCTATATGTCTTGCTCTTTTTTTGCTTTTTATGCTTACAGGGTGTGGAAAGAAAGATGAGGCGTTGGAAGAATATCAGACAAATATGGAAACATTCTTTGAACATATCGTAGAATTTAATGATAATATGAATGCTGTTGATGTCAGTCAGGGAGATTATGTTTCGCAGATGCTCGGGTTTTTGGATGCACTTGATGCAGAAGTTGCCTGGATGGCGCAGCTAGAAGTGCCGGATGAGTTTTCAGCCGTAGAAAGTCTTGCCGATGAAGCTAGTGAAAACATGACGCAGGCGGTTTTGTTTTATCATATGGCGTACGATAACGGAGAATATGATGAGAATATAGAAGCCGCTGCAAAAGAGTACTATGACAGGGCAAATCTCAGGATTCAGTATATTATTACGCTCCTTCACGGAGAAGTTCCGGAAGGTGAGGGCCTGACTTATACGGAAGAAGACGGAATCTTCGGAGGCGGTTATATGAATAAGGATGATGAAGAGGATGCCAAAGATGCCGGTAATGGAGATGATACACAGCTTCCTTCACCGGATGATGAGCCCGTTTTAGATGATTTTGATACGGATGACACTGTCTTTTATGAAGAATGATTCCCAGACCGCCAAGAAGGAGAACACAGACTTATGAATAAGCAGGAATTTCAGGCATTAATAAAAGAAAATCCCGTTTTTTTAGACGGTGCAACAGGCTCCAATCTGTTAAAAAGAGGGATGCCTGCCGGTGTATGTCCGGAAAAATGGATATTGGAGCACAAAGAGGTATTAATAAAACTGCAAAGAGAATTTATTGAAGCAGGAAGCAATATCCTTTATGCGCCGACTTTTTCCGCCAATCGCATCAAATTAAAGGAATACGGTCTGGAAGAGCAGATACGGGAGATGAATCATGAGCTGGTAGCGGTTTGTAAAGAAGCTGCCGGAGGAAATGCCTATGTCGCAGGTGATATCACGATGACCGGAGAACAGCTTGCACCAATCGGCAAAATGGATTTTGAAGAACTGATTACGATTTATAAAGAGCAAATCGGTTATTTGGCGCAGGCCGGTGTTGACCTGCTTATCGTAGAAACAATGATGAGTTTACAGGAAACGAGAGCTGCTTTAATTGCCGCAAAGGAAGTCTGCGACCTGCCGGTTATGGCAACGATGACCTTTGAAGCGGATGGTCGTACATTATACGGAACGGATGCCAAAACGGCAGCTATCGTTCTGGAAAGTTTAGGCGCTGCGGCAGTCGGCGCCAACTGTTCTACAGGACCGGATAAAATGGCTTCCATTATCCGTGATATGGCGGAAGTCGTGGCCGTCCCGATTATTGCAAAACCTAATGCCGGACTGCCTTTCTTAGATGAAAACGGACAGACGGCATATGATATGAAAGAAGAGGAATTTGCGCAGGGCGTAAAACTGCTTGTAGAAGCAGGGGCATCTATTATCGGCGGATGCTGCGGTACGTCTCCGTCTTATATCAAAGCGGCAAAGAGAGACGTCCGCGGAATGCAGATACTGCGTAAGGAGCATAAAAAGTCAGAATCAGGCGCATTACGGTATCTGACCAGCGAACGTAAGACAGTCGTTTTTGGACTGGACGATAATTTTATAATGATAGGGGAGCGCATCAATCCTACCGGTAAAACTGCCGTTAAGAAAAAGCTGCAGGCACAGCTAAAGGAAGGTTCCATGGAAATGGTAACAGAATTAGCCGAGGAACAGGAAGCCTGCGGCGCTTGTATTCTGGATGTCAATGTGGGAATGAGCGGGATTGATGAAAAAGCCACGATGCTTCAGGCGATTGAAGCAATCAGCCAGATTTCCAGTCTGCCGTTAGCTATTGATTCCAGCCATGTAGATGTGATAGAAGCGGCGCTTAGAAGATATCCGGGGCGGGCGCTTATTAATTCTATATCTTACGAGAAAGCCAAAATGGAAGCGCTTTTGCCGATTGCAAAAAAGTACGGCGCTATGTTCATTCTGCTGCCGTTGTCCGATAAAGGACTGCCGGAGAATATACAGGAAAAAATAGAGATTATTGATACGATACAAAAACGCGCTTATGAACTTGGTATGCGGAAAGAGGATATTGTGGTTGACGGGCTTGTCGCTACGGTAGGAGCAAATAAAACCGCGGCAATAGAAACGCTTGAGACGATTCGCTATTGTTATGAAAACGGACTGGCAACCAGTTGTGGTTTGTCCAATATTTCTTTTGGACTTCCGGAGCGAAGCTATGTCAATACGGCATTCCTTACGATGGCGATTCGCGAGGGACTTACGATGGCAATCGCAAACCCCTCACAGGAGCTGCTTGTCAGCATTGCATTTGCTTCTGACTTACTCCTGAATAAAAAAGACGCGGATATCCGCTATATTCAGTTGATGGATGTTGTGAAACAAAAACGGGAGGAAACGGGAGCGACCGCCCCCCAATCTACCGGAATCCGCATTGCAAACAAACCGGAGAATGAATCGGAAAGGCTGACTGTTTTAGAGAAGCTGCGAGCTGATGTTTTAAAGGGAAATAAAAGCGGTATTGTAGAAGATACCCAAAAAGCAATAGAAGAGGGGAATGAGCCCGGGAAGCTTTTAGATGAGGTATTACTGCCCGGTATTAATGAGGTCGGGGAACTTTTTGATAAAGGCATATATTTTCTGCCGCAGTTAATAGCAAGTGCGGAAGCAATGAAAGCTTCCATTGAATATTTAGAACCGCTTCTTATGAAAGAAAGTAATGATAAGGAAATGCCGGTTGTTGTCATTGCTACGGTAGAAGGGGATATTCATGATATCGGCAAAAATCTGGTCACGCTGATGTTAAAAAATTATGGTTTCAGGGTCATTGATTTAGGAAAAGACGTCCCCAAAGAAAAAATTATTGAAGCCGCAGTGAAATATAACGCCAAAGTCATTGCCTTATCGGCGCTTATGACAACAACCATGCAACAGATGAAACATGTGATTAACTATGCAAAAGAAAAGAATGTGGATGCGAAAGTCATCATCGGCGGCGCTGTGATTACACAGGAATACGCAGATGAAATCGGAGCAGACGGCTATTCTAAAGATGCGGCGGATGCCGTGAAACTGACACAGCGGATTCTAAATATAAAATAATTGGGAAAAGAAACGGAGGATTTATATGATAGGTGCAGATGCAATAGTAAAATGCCTGGAAGAGGAAGGTGTAGAATATGTATTCGGATATCCGGGCGTTGCTATTTGTCCATTTTACAATAGTATTTTAAATTCAAATATTAAAACCATTCTGATTCGTACGGAGCAGAATGCGGCGCATGCGGCAAGCGGTCTGACAAGAGTAAGTGGAAAGGTAGGCGTCTGTGCGGTCACTTCAGGTCCCGGCGCAACCAATGTCATTACAGGGATTGCAACCGCTTTTGCCGACAGTATTCCGCTGATTTGTATCACAGGACAGGTAAACAGTGAGCTGATTGGTTCCGATGTGTTCCAGGAAGCCGATATTACGGGCGCAGTGGAGTCATTTGTTAAGTACAGTTATTTGATAAAAAATGTGAATGACATTCCGCGTGTTTTTAAAGAGGCTTTTTATATTGCAAATTCCGGCAGAAAAGGACCGGTTTTAATTGATGTACCCATTGATATTCAGAATGCTGCGGTAAAGAAATTTGAATATCCGGAGTCAGTCAGTCTGCGCACATACAAGCCGACGGTGAAAGGACATGCCGTACAGATTAAGAAAGTGATTGGAGAACTTTCCAAAGCCGAAAGACCGATTATCTGTGCCGGCGGCGGTGTGCTTCTTAGCGAAGCGGAAAACGCATTACGTGCTTTTGTGGAAGAATACAGGATTCCTGTTGTTTCTACTATGATGGGTATCGGTGTCATGCCGACCAAACATCCGATGTATTACGGTATGGTTGGAAATAACGGAAAACCTTATGCGAACAGGGCAATGAACGAATCTGACCTGCTGATTATGGTAGGAGCAAGAGTTGCTGACCGTGCTATCAGTCAGCCGGATTTGATTACGGAGAATAAAATTTTAGTACATATTGACGTTGATCCTGCTGAAATCGGTAAAAATGTCGGCGCATCCATTCCACTTGTTGGTGATGCGAAAAACATTTTTGAAGACCTTTCACAGGAAAAATTTACGTGTGAACATGAAGAATGGATTACAACGTTAAACGGATACAGGGAAACGATGGGAAAGAAAAGAAATCCGAATCCCGCTTATGTGGACCCTGCGGAATTTATCCGGATGCTGTCTGAACAGATGAAAGATAATGCTGTTTACGTTGCGGATGTCGGACAGAACCAAATTTGGTCCTGCTCCTATCATATTGTAAAAAACGGCAGGTTTTTGACGACCGGAGGTATGGGCACAATGGGATATTCCATTCCGGCAGCTATGGGCGCGAAACTTGCCTGTCCGGACAGACAGGTCGTTGCGGTATGCGGTGACGGTTCTTTCCAGATGTCCATGATGGAGCTTGCTACCATGCGGCAGTTCCATGTTCCCGTGAAAATTATTGTATTGAAAAATACATATCTCGGGATGGTAAGGGAATTTCAGCATTATAACTATAAAGATAATTATTCGGTCGTTGATTTATCGGGAAGTCCGGATTTGGAGAAACTGGCAATGGCTTATGACATGAAGTTTATGCGGCTTCTTACGATGGACGGTGTAGAAGATGCCATCAGCGAATTTTTGGAAAAGGATGAATCCGTGCTGATGGAATGTGTCATAGATCCGATGGACCTTGTTTAGATTATGTTAAAGCAGTGTGATAAGGTTTCATGTTAAGAAAGGAAAGAATATCGAATGAAGAAAAAAATATATTCCGTATTGGTTGAAAACAGATCCGGCGTACTTTGTAAGGTTTCGGGACTGTTTTCGAGAAGAAGCTATAATATTGATTCTCTTGCCGTAGGAGAGACGGACGACCCTACAGTTTCCTGTATGACAATTGTCAGCAGCGGTGATGAGCGGACAATTGAACAGATAGAGAAACAATTGAATAAAAAGTTAGATGTTATTAAAGTAAAAACATTTGATGAAACGGCAAGCATCAGCAGGGAACTCATGTTAATTAAAGTCAAATATAACAGAAACAACAGACGGGATATTATGGAGACATGCGAAATTATGAAGGCAGATATTGTCGATATGTCCAAAACGCTGATGATTATCCAGATTTGCGATGTGCCTGAGAAAATCAACCTGCTGATTAATATGTTACAATCCGTCAGTGTTGTGGAAGTTGCAAGAACAGGAACGCTGGCGCTGCCAAAATGTATGACGGATGCGGAATAGGTTGACTTTTTGTCTTATTGTTGCTACAATTATTGACAGTGTTTATTGAGAAAGGCAGGAGTTTATATGCGTAAAAAGGTATTTCAGCTTTTAGTAGATAATACGGCAGGCGTACTCAGCCGTATTTCAGGACTGTTTTCAAGGCGTGGTTATAATATTGAAAGTATTACGGCAGGCGTAACAGCGGACCCAAAATATACGCGTATTACCATTGTAACATCCGGGGATGATGAAATTCTTGATCAGATTGAAAAACAGGTTGCAAAGCTGGTTGATGTACGGGATATCAAGGAATTGAAGCCAAATGAGAGCGTTTACCGCGAACTGGCTATGATTAAAGTAAAAGCATCTTCAGAAGATAGGCAGGGCGTTATTTCGGTTGCGGATATTTTCCGTGCTAAAATTGTAGATGTTGCCAAAGACAGCCTGATTATTGAACTGACCGGAAATCAGGAAAAAATTGAGGCATTTATTAATCTTTTGGACGGCTACGAAATTTTAGAGCTTGCCAGAACCGGTATTGCAGGTCTTGGCCGCGGCACCGAAAATGTTACTTATTTATGATTCTGAGGAAAAAAATATAATAAATTATAACAAAATGGAGGAAAAAGAAATGGCTAATATTTTTTATCAGGAGGATTGTAATTTGTCTTTATTAGAGGGTAAGACAATTGCAGTGATTGGTTACGGAAGTCAGGGACATGCGCACGCTTTAAATGCAAAGGAATCCGGCTGTCATGTTATTATCGGTCTTTATGAGGGTTCAAAATCCTGGGCAAAGGCTGAAGCACAGGGATTTGAAGTATATACCGCAGCAGAAGCGGCAAAAAAAGCCGATATCATTATGATTTTAATCAATGACGAATTACAGGCTGCTTTATATAAGAAAGATATTGAGCCGAACTTAGAGGCTGGTAACATGTTAATGTTTGCACATGGTTTCAACATTCATTTCGGCTGTATCGTACCGCCTAAGGATGTAGACGTAACGATGATCGCACCTAAGGGACCCGGACATACGGTAAGAAGCGAATATCAGGCAGGCAAAGGCGTTCCCTGTCTTGTAGCTGTACAGCAGGACGCAACAGGAAAAGCACAGGAACTTGCTTTAGCATATGCTTTGGCAATCGGCGGCGCAAGAGCAGGCGTTCTTGAGACTACTTTCAGAACAGAAACGGAAACAGACCTTTTCGGCGAGCAGGCAGTTCTTTGCGGCGGTGTATGTGCACTGATGCAGGCAGGCTT
>CAZKOR010000054.1:0-17855 GCA_964554405.1 uncultured Bacteroides sp.
AATATGTAATAGGAGAAAAAGAGAATGGCAAAGAATATTTTAGTATGTGATGATGCAGCATTTATGCGTATGATGATCAAGGATATCCTGACAAAGAACGGGTATAATGTAGCAGGCGAAGCTGAAAATGGTGCAAAAGCCGTTGAAAAGTATAATGAGTTAAAGCCTGATCTTGTATTGATGGATATCACAATGCCTGAAATGGATGGTATTCAGGCATTAAAGAAAATCAAAGAGACAGACCCGGGAGCAATGGTAATTATGTGTTCTGCGATGGGACAGCAGGCAATGGTTATTGAATCCATTCAGTCGGGCGCAAAAGATTTCATCGTTAAGCCGTTCCAGGCTGACCGTGTATTGGAAGCAGTTAAGAAAGTAGTGGGTTAAATGATACTGACTGTTTCAGACAGTACGAATGCCTATTTGCAGTTTATGACTGTGCTTATTTTGTTTGTCTTTATATTGGTGATTACTTTCTGGGTAACGAAATGGATTGCGGGATACCAGAAAGGAAGAACAATAAATAAAAACATGGAATTGATTGAGACATTCCAGCTGACAAATAATAAGTACATTCAGATTATTCGTGTTGGGCAGAAATATTTGGCAGTTGCAATCGGGAAAGATTCTGTTACAATGTTGGCAGAGGTTCCTGAAGAGGAACTGATACTGTCAAGTGACGATGGTGGTGCACAGGCAGGATTTAAAGAATTGTTTGAAAAAGTACAAAAGAAAAACTTTTCTGGAAAAAAAGATGACCGAAATAAAAGTGAGTAGGCGATAAGGATGAAAAAATATTTTTCCGGACATCAAGTGAGAAAACTAATATGCCTGCTGGTATTTGCAGGCATATTATTTATCGGTGTGTTTGTCCATGAGAAAGATATTGTGTATGCAACCGGAAGTTCCTATGGTACTTATTTAGGTACTAATCTGACCGGAGATACAACGGAAAGAACGAACATTAATGAACCAGGCGCTTCTGAGTCGCAGGAGGAATTACAGGATTTAAATGTTGCAAATACAGTGACGATTAACTTTGGCGAGGGTAACGGCACACTAAACGGTGCGCTGAGGATTTTGATAATCCTGACTTTGATTGCCATTGCGCCGTCACTCATTATTATGCTGACCTCTTTCACCAGGATTATTATTGTCCTGCATTTTACGAGGGCAGCATTAAATACGCAGACGGCACCCCCCAATAATGTTTTGGTTGGATTGGCGCTGTTTTTGACATTTTTCATTATGCAGCCGACTATTTCCACGATTTATACGGAGGCGGTTGTACCGTTTGAGTCAGGGGAACTTGAGCAGGAGGAGGCATTATATGCTGCTATTCAGCCGATTAGAGAGTTCATGTATCCTCATACGCAGACGAAAGATGTAGGACTTTTTCTGGAAGTCAGCCGTACGGAGTGGGATGGCGAAAACCTGGATGATATTCCATTCAGTGTATTGGTTCCCAGTTTTATTATCAGTGAGTTGCGCACTGCATTTATTATAGGATTCCTGATATATATTCCGTTTATTGTAATTGATATGGTAGTAGCATCTACCTTGATGGCTATGGGTATGATGATGCTGCCGCCGACAACGATATCCATGCCGTTTAAAATTTTACTCTTTGTTTTGGCGGATGGCTGGTATCTGATTATCGGAGAGTTGGTAAAAACATTCTACTGACGGACTGGCCGGTGGAATGGTGTAGAAGCAGGTGAAACAACAAAAGGGGTGATTGTATGACGATAGATGACGTGACTGCGATTGCGTCAAATGCCTTGTTTACGATTATCAAATGTGCTGCACCGGTGCTTTTGGTTTCTTTGTGTGTAGGTCTTATTGTCAGTATTTTCCAGACCGTAACATCGATTCAGGAGCAGACTCTTACTTTTGTACCTAAAATCTTGGCAATTTTTTTGACTTTAATGGTATTAGGTCATTGGATGCTTAATAATATGGTAGGATTTATGGAAAGTCTATGGGCGGGTTTCAGTTTATATATTAGGTAGTAACAGACACCGCGGAGGATTGGTATGATAGATATTTCTTTTTCTTATGCAGATTTGGAATATTTTTTGCTGATTCTGGTGCGTGTAAGCTTTTTTGTTTATGTCGCGCCCTTTTTTGCTATGACAAATACGCCGCGTAGGGTGAGAATAGGATTATGTGTTTTACTTTCCTATTTGTTGTTTGTGTATGTTGACCATAATGAAGTAGTTTACAGTTCTTTACTCGGATATGCAATCATCGTAATGAAAGAAGCGGTGACAGGTCTTTTAATCGGGTGGGGAGCGCAGATTTGTATGACAGTTGCCGCATTCGCCGGCAGTATTGCAGATATGGAAGTCGGTCTGTCCATGGTATCGCTAATGGACCCCATGACAAGAGAAAACGCTACGTTCAGTGGTGTGTTTTATCAGTATTTATTTACTTTGATGTTGATTATTTCAGGTTTATATCAGTATCTGTTACAGGCGCTGATTGATACCTTTACCTTAATACCGGTAGGCGGGGCGGTTTTGCAGATAGATTCCCTGCTAAGCTCTATGATGCGTTTTATGAGCGATTATATTATTATCGGTTTTCGAATCTGTCTGCCGATTTTCTGTGTGATATTGATACTGAACTGTACGCTTGGCGTTCTTGCGAAAGTATCTCCGCAGATGAATATGTTTGCAGTCGGTATGCAGATGAAAGTGCTTGTAGGACTTTCCGTTATGTTTTTGACAGTTCGGATGCTGCCTGATGCCGCAAATTTTATCTTTCGTGAGATGCAAACGATGATTAAGGCATTTGTAGAGGGGATGATATGACATGTTACTAGAATATAATCTCCAGTTTTTTGCCAAAGAGGGTCCGGGCGGTGAAAAAACGGAGGAGCCTACCTCCAAAAAGCTTGAAGATGCCAGAAAAGAGGGGCAGGTTGCCAAAAGCAAGGAGATAACAAATGCGGTTGAGCTGCTTATGCTTTTCCTTGTGTTAAAGTTCTGGACAGGTTATTTGGGAAAATCCTTTGTAGGAGTCTTTCAAAATATTTATACGCAGATACCGGAATATATAAAGCTGTATGACGGATATTTGCAGAGCACTACGTTCAGGGCGATTTTTATCAGAGTTATGGTACAGCTGCTTCTGATGATTGGACCGATTCTGATATTAGGCTTTATTGTCGCTTTTATTACGGATGTTGTGCAGGTAAAATGGAAGCCGACAGCGAAGCCGCTGCAGCCAAAGTTCAGTAAGCTGAATCCGATTAACGGTTTTAAAAGGATTATATCACTCAATTCTTTGGTAGAACTGCTTAAATCGATTGCTAAGATAGGGCTTATTGTATATGCGGTTTATTCTTATTTAAAAAAGAATGCGCCAAGTATTTATCTGTTGTATGATTTGTCCTTGAACCAGGCGATAGTGCAGATTGGAAATCTGATTGTCGGTCTTGGTTTTAGAATTTCCATCTTTTATGCACTCATTGCGATTGCAGACTGGGTTTACCAGAAAGTAAAGTTTAAAAACGACATGAAGATGACAAAGCAGGAAGTCAAGGATGAATATAAGAATCAGGAAGGGGATCCGCAGATTAAATCTAAACAGCGACAGCGTATGCAGGAAGCGTCCAGAAGACGTATGATGCAGCAGCTGCCGGAGGCGGATGTGGTTATCACGAACCCGACACATTATGCGGTAGCGATTAAGTATGATCCTGAGGTTTTTGATGCACCTTATGTGGTAGCAAAAGGTGCAGATTATCTGGCACAGAAGATTAAAGATACGGCAAAGGAAAACCATATCGAAATTGTAGAGAATAAACCTCTTGCCAGAATGTTGTATGCAAATGTGGATATCGGAAGCGTTGTACCGCCGGAATTGTATCAGGCAGTGGCTGAAGTGCTTGCGTTTGTATATCATTTGCAAGGCAAAGTTTAAAAATCAAAGATTTTTAAACTGCGAGTTTGAGCTGACTGCGTCAGACCCAAACATCGCGTGTTGAGAAAAAGTTTTATAGAAAGGAGGAGGATATCATGGGAAATTTGAAGAAAGCGGATATCGGCGTTGCTGCGTATGTACTTGCTGCGTTTATCATGTTGATTATTCCGATTAAGTCAGGCTTACTGGATGTACTGTTGGCCTGCAATATGGCAGTGGCTTTTACCATTATGTTTGGCTGTATGTTTGCTAATGAAGTATTGAATATGTCCTATTTCCCTACGATTCTTTTGTTTACCACAATATTTAGAATCGCACTTAACGTATCCTCTACCAGACTTATTTTAACAACCGGGGATCCGGGAAATGTTGTGGAGACATTCGGGCAGTATGTAGGCGGCGGTGACCTGATTGTAGGATGTATCGTTTTCATTATTTTGATTATTGTACAGTTTATGATTATCAACAAAGGTTCCGAGCGTGTTGCTGAGGTAACGGCAAGATTTACACTGGACGCAATGCCGGGTAAACAGATGGCGATCGATGCGGATTTGAACACCGGAGCCATTACAGATGCGGAAGCAAAACAGCGGCGTGAAAAGATTCAGGAGGAGTCCAGCTTCTTCGGGTCTATGGACGGTGCTGTTAAGTACGTTAAAGGAGATGCTACGGCAGGTCTTATTATTACGGCGGTCAATATGATTGGCGGTATCGCTATGGGTGTGCTGCGTCAGGGAATGGAAGTGAGTGATGCTTTGAACCGTTATACGATTTTAACAATCGGTGACGGTCTTGTAAGCCAGATTCCTTCGCTTCTTATTTCGCTTTCCACAGGTATTCTTGTTACCAAGGGCTCTAAAGATGCAGATTTCGGTACGGTACTGATCGGACAGCTCTTCGGTGTGCCGAAAGTCCTTTATTTGGTAGGCGGAGTCTTGTCGATGCTTGGTGTTGTAACACCGTTAAATCCGATTATTTTTATCGGACTTGGTCTTTCCTTTATCGTAGTCGGAAGAGTGATTGCGGGTACGATTGAGACAGCTGAAATCGAGAAGGAAGTGGATGTCGAGGAAGCTGCGGCGGAGGAAATCAGACAGCCGGAAAATGTTACTTCACTTTTACAGGTTGACCCGATTGAGCTGGAATTCGGTTATGGTATTATACCGCTTGCTGATGTTAACCAGGGCGGTGACCTTTTGGACCGTGTTGTTATGATTCGTAGACAGATTGCGTTAGAGCTTGGTACGGTTGTACCGATTATCCGTCTGCGTGATAATATTCAGTTAAACCCGAATCAGTATATTATTAAGATAAAAGGTGTTCAGGTCAGTGAGGGAGAAATTTTATTCGATCACTATATGGCAATGAATCCGGGGTATGTAGAAGAAGAGATTACCGGTATTCCTACTTTTGAGCCGTCATTCCATCTGCCGGCTATCTGGATTACGGAAGGGCAGAGAGAACGCGCGGAGAGTATGGGTTACACGGTTGTTGATCCGCCGTCTATCATTGCAACGCATTTGACGGAAATTATAAGGCAGTACATAGCAGAACTGCTTACCAGACAGGATGTACAGGGTCTTGTTGATAATTTGAAAGAGACAAATCCGTCTCTGGTGGAAGAACTTGTGCCGAAGTTATTAGGGCTTGGTGAAGTACAGAAAGTATTGCAGAATCTTTTGGGAGAGGGTATTTCCATTAGAGATTTGCTGACAATATTTGAGACGCTTGCCGATTATGCTTCTACAACGAGAGATACGGATATTTTAACGGAATATGTCAGACAGAGTTTGAAGCGCGCGATTTCCAATAAATTCTTCCCGGCGAATGAGACGACGAGTGTGGTAACGCTTGATCCGAAACTGGAACAGGAGATTATGGGAAGTGTGAAACAGACGGAACAGGGAGCATATTTAACGCTTGATCCTGCAAAGACCAAGGCTATTATGGATTCCGTTGGTGCGGAGACAAAGAAACTGGAAGATTTGGGTAAAATACCGATTGTGATTACTTCGCCTATTGTCAGAACTTATTTTAAGAAATTAACAGAGGATTACTTCAAGGATTTGGTTGTAGTATCTTATAATGAAGTGGAATCCAATATTGAATTACAGTCTGTTGGGATGGTGACTGCATAATGATAATTAAGAAATTTGTGGAAAAAACAGAAGAAGCAGCAATTGAAACTGCGAAAAAGGAACTTGGCGCGAATGTTGTTGTCATGAACGTAAAAAATGTAAAGCCCAAAGGTTTTTTTGCTTTCCTAAAACCGCAGATGATAGAAGTGACAGTTGCTCTGGAAGAGGAAAACGCGAATCGTGAAGAATCGGTTCCTGTAGACGTGAAAGCTGCGGTTTCCGCTATTAATGATGTCGTCGTTTCCAGTATTAATAATGCGCAGGCCACGCAGCAGGCGGAAACAAGGACGTCTATGGGACTTTTGGCATCGGCGGAGGAGATAGGTGGTAAAAAGGAAAACAATGCCATTGAGGAACGGCTTGACAGTTTACAGTCTTTATTAGAGCAGCAGCTTCAAAAACCGGACGAAGAGAAAAAGGAAGAAGTAAAAAAAGAAGAAGTCAGTGAAACGGATACGTTTATGAAACTTCTTTATAAGACAATGTTGGAAAATGAGGTAGACGAGGTATACGCAGGGCAGATTATCGAAGAAATTGAAAAAGTAAATAAACCAAACAGTCCCTTTGATTTTGCGCTTGCCAATACTTATCAGAAAATGATTTTGAAATTTGGTAAACCGGTAGGCATTACACCATCTGAAAAAGGGGTAAAAATGATTTTCTTTGTAGGGCCTACGGGAGTCGGCAAAACAACAACGATAGCTAAGATAGCATCCAGATTTCAGGTAGATGATAAGAAAAAAGTGGCACTGCTGACAGCTGATACATATCGTATTGCTGCAGCGGAACAGTTAAGAACATATGCCAACATTCTTGAAGTACCATTCCGGATTGTATATGCAATAGAAGAGGTGGAGCAGGCGCTTACTGATTTTAAGGATTACGACTATATTCTGGTAGATACGGCGGGACATGCCTACAACAATACGGCACAGAAAGAAGCCATGAGTAAGTTTATTCACTCCGTTGACGACAAGGTTGAGAAAGAAGTGTTCCTGGTACTCAGCGCAACAACGAAATATAAGGATTTAATCAGTATTGCAGATGCCTATAAAGAGATGGTGGATTATAAGTTGATTTTTACAAAGCTGGATGAAACGACAACTTTGGGGAATCTGCTGAATTTGAAACTCTATACCGGGGCGTCGCTTTCTTATGTAACACATGGGCAGAATGTGCCGGATGATATCGAAAACTTTAACCCACAAAAGACGGTCAAGAGATTACTTGGTGGAAAGAACTAGGAGGAAAAAATGGATCAGGCTGAACAACTGAGAAATATAATAAAAGCAAGCAGCCAGCCTCAACGACCATTGGCAAGAGTTATCACCGTCACAAGTGGAAAAGGCGGCGTCGGAAAATCAAATACGGCAATTAATCTGGCGGTCCAGTTCAAGAAAATGGGACAGCGGGTAATTATATTGGATGCAGACTTCGGTCTTGCCAATATAGAAGTTATGTTTGGTGCAGTTCCAAAACATAACTTATGTGATTTAATTTACCAGGGGAAAAATATTAAGGAAATTATTACGTGGGGACCTATGGATGTAGGGTTTATATCCGGGGGATCCGGTATTGCAGGAATGTCTAATCTGAGCATAGACCATTTGAGTTATATCATTAAGAATCTGTCAGAATTGGATGAAATGGCCGATATTATTATTGTAGATACAGGAGCGGGTATTGCCGATGCAGTTTTGGAGTTTCTGGTGGCGAGCGGGGAAATTTTGCTTGTGACAACGCCGGAACCGACGTCGATTACAGATTCCTATTCGCTTTTAAAAGCGCTTAACAGACACCCGAGATATTCCAGAGAGGTTTCACATATCAAGGTGATTGCGAATAAAGTGGAGAACGGACAGGAGGGAAGGAGTCTTTATGAAAAATTAGACACGGTTGTTGCGAGGTATTTAAAAATACCGATTACATATCTTGGCATGATACCGCAGGATGCACAGCTTGCCAAAGCGGTTATGCAGCAGATGCCGGTTTCCATTCAGAATCCGGACAGCAAGTCTGCACAGGCCTACGAGATGTTGGCAGCCAAGTTGATGAATAAGGAATTGAATAAAACTTTAACGAAACGTGGTATGGCAGCTTTTTTCTCGCATATTATATCAAAAAGATAGGCGAATCAGACATAGGGGGGAATATACTATGGAAATTATACTTTCAAAATTTATCGAACCAGGGAATCAAATAGAATTGCGGAAAGTCAGAAAATTAAAAGAGGACGAAGACAGTATACGAAAAGTATACAAAAGTCAGTTAATTGATATTATTTCGGATGACAGAATAGAAATTTCTATGCCGATGGAAAAGACAAAACTGATTTTACTGCCGATAGGCGAAGAGTATGATTTATTTTTTCTGACAAAAGGCGGTTTGTATCAATGCTATGCAAGGATAGTTGACAGATATAAGTCGGACAATTTGTTTTTAATTCAGTTGGAGCTTACCAGTAATTTAAGAAAGCATCAAAGACGAGAGTATTACCGTTTCAGCTGTGCACTGGAAATGAAGTCAAGACCGCTTGAAAGAGAGGAAGCGCGCGCGGTTGAAATGGATACTGTAATGTCGCAATCGGCTATACTGGTTCCGGAGCTGCCTTTGCAAAGGAGCGTAATTGCAGATATCAGCGGCGGGGGCTTACGCTTTGTGGCGGAATACGCATATGAGATTGAAAGTCTGATTTTGTGCAAATACAGTTTGTGGCTGGAAGGAGAATACAAAAAGTTTACTGTGTATGGAAGAGTATTGGATGTAAAGCCGATAGAAAACCGACCGGGATTTTACGAGCATCGTGTGCAGTATGTCCGTATGGATAAAGATGATAGAGAGGAAATTATCAAATATATATTCCATGAAGAGAGAAAGTCACTTAAGCAGATAAAAGAGGAAATGCTCTAAAGCAGAGAAAGAGGGGACATAAAAATGAAAAATATATTAGTGGTCGATGACTCTGCACTCATGAGAAGGGTATTGTGTGATATAATTGAAAATGATGGACGATTCCATGTACAGGATCGAGCGACGAACGGGTTGGAAGCATTGGAGTTGCTTGGCAGAAAAACCTACGATGCGGTAATTTTAGATGTGAATATGCCGCGTATGAATGGTTTGGAGCTGTTAAAGGAATTGCAGACACGCAAAATTCCCGTCAGAGTCATGATGGTAAGCACGGATACCCGCGAGGGAGCCAAGACAACACTGGAAGCATTGGAACTTGGAGCTTTGGATTTTGTTCACAAACCGGGAACGGCAATGGACTGTAGGTCGGAGAGCTTCAAAGAAAAGCTGATACGTACACTTGAAGTTGTGGTAGATTCCAAGGAAGTGAATCGCGAAAAACCGGCTGTTTCAAGGGCACAGCAGTTGGCAAGGAATACGTCGGGTACCGTTCTCAGGCAGCCGTCATCGATTCCGGGAAACAAGATTGTGGCACTTGCAAGTTCCACAGGAGGACCGAAGGCTCTGCAGGCAGTTATACCAAGATTGCCTAAGAATCTGAAGGCCCCCGTTGTTGTTGTACAGCATATGCCTGCGGGATTTACGGCATCCTTGTCGGAAAGACTCAATATGCTCAGTGAGGTCAATGTGAAAGAGGCTGCGGAGGGAGATATTGTAGAAGCAGGCAGCGTCTATATTGCCAAAGGCGGAAAACACTTGAATGTAGTGTTAAGCGGCGGTAAATATACCATTCACTATACGGACGAGCCGAGCAGGGAGGGTGTAAAGCCCTGTGCCAATTATATGTACGAATCTCTGATGGAGAGTAAATTTGACGAGATAGTATGTGTTGTCATGACCGGTATGGGCGCCGATGGTACAAAAGGAATCATCAATTTGAAAGAAAAAAAGAAACTACATGTCATTGCGCAGGATGCGGAAACATGTGCAGTATACGGGATGCCAAGAAGCGTTGTAAATGCAGGATTAGCAGATCAGGTTGTACCGCTTGAGCAGATTGCGCAGGAGATAATCATGAACGTGGGGGTAAGATAAGATGGATGTAAGCCAATATTTGGAGATTTTCCTTGATGAAACAAACGAGCATTTGCAGAATCTGAACACACAGATTCTCTCATTGGAGCAGGAGCCTGATAATATGGATACAATCAATGAGATTTTCCGTGCAGCGCATTCCTTAAAAGGTATGGCAGGCACAATGGGCTATAAGAGGATGCAGACGCTTACGCACGATATGGAAAATGTCTTTTCGGAAGTTCGTAACGGAAATATTAAAGTAAAAGCAGGTATGATTGATATTTTATTCCAATGCCTGGATGCGCTTGAGGAATATAATACCAATATCCGTGAGAGTTCTGATGAGGGAACCAATGATAACGAGCCTTTGATTAAGGAACTGAATAAGATATTAAAGGGTGAGTCCGGCGATGAAGAGCAGGCAGAAGCAGCCCCCGCAGCACAGGAAGCATCGGCAGAGCCTGCAGCAGAGACAGGAAGTGCAGATAACAGCGGTAAAAAATGGCTGGATATTCAACTTGGAGAGTCTGAAATGTCAGTTCTTACGGAAGCAAAGAATCAGGGCAAAAACGTATACGGCATAACTGTCAGCGTATCGGAGTCCTGTATTTTAAAGGCTGCAAGGGCATTCCTTGTTTTCAAGGCAGTGGAAGATTTTGGTGAAATTGTTCTTTCTTCGCCATCTGCACAGGATATTGAAGATGAGAAATTCGATTTTGATTTCAGTTTGATTGTCATTACCGATGCAGAATTAGGCAAGTTAACAGAGGCTGCGAAAAATGTATCTGAGATAGAAAGCGTAATCGGTGATGTTTATTCATTAAATAAATCGGCAGCATCAGAGCAGGCGGAAGAGACCGAAAAAACTGAGACTGTAAAGGAAGAACCTGCAAAGGTGGAAGTGACGGAAGTAGCGAAGGCGGAACCGGAAAAAACCACAACACCTGCAGCACCCGCGGCATCTGCAGCGCCTGCAGCACCGGCGGCGAATAAGAATGATAAGAAACCGGCTGCAAGCAAACCTGTTGTTAATAGAACGGTCAGAGTCGATATTGAGAAACTGGATACACTGATGAATCTGGTCAGCGAGCTGATTATTGCGAAGAACTCTCTTGTGTCGGCATCGGCTACGGTAGAGGGCAGCGCCAGCTCGGAAGTAAATGATCAGATTGAATATTTGGAGAGTGTGACAACTTCCCTGCATGAATCCGTTATGAAAGTGCGAATGGTTCCGATTGAGAGCGTTGTAACCAAATTCCCTCGTATGGTCCGTGACTTATCCAAGAAACTGAATAAGAAAATGGAATTATATATGTCCGGTGAGGAGACAGAACTTGACCGTACCGTGGTAGATGAAATCGGTGACCCGTTGATGCACCTTTTACGTAATTCAGCCGACCATGGACTGGAATCGCCTGAACTTCGTAAAGAGAGAGGAAAGCCGGAAGTCGGCTCTATCTTCTTAGATGCTTATCAGGACGGTAATAACGTTGTTATCGAAGTCAGAGATGATGGTAACGGTATTGATACCGAATCCGTTAAAAACAAAGCTATTGAGCGGGGTGTTATTACACCGGAGCAGGCTGAAATGATGAATGAGAAGGAAATCATTGATTTGCTTTTCAATGCAGGTTTCTCTACAGCCAAGACAGTATCCGATGTATCCGGACGAGGCGTTGGTTTGGATGTTGTAAAATCCAAGATTGAGGCATTGAGCGGTGAAGTTGAGGTAAAAACAAAGCTTGGAGAGGGTAGTACATGGATTATCAGACTTCCTCTGACACTTGCTATCATTCAGGCACTTATGGTTGTTATCGGGGATGAGAAATATGCTATTTCGCTGAGTTCTATTCAGACAATAGAGGATATTCCGCCGGAAGATGTAAAATTGGTACAGAATAAAGAAGTCATTCATTTAAGAGATATTGTTATTCCGCTTGTACGACTGAGTGAGATCCTTGATATTCAAAGCAGCAAGGGACCGGATGAGAATCTGATTGTTGTTATTGTGAAGAAAGGCGACAAATTAGCGGGTCTGGTAGTGGATGAATTGATAGGCCAGCAGGAAATCGTTATTAAATCAATGGGTAAATACATCAGCAAGAGCAAGATTATCAGTGGTGCAACGATTCTTGGTGATGGTGAAGTTGCATTAATCTTAGATGCGAATGCATTGATTTAACGAAAGGAGAATGAATAGAATGGATGAATTAAAAGTAGCCAGTGAAACAACGCAATTTATTGTAATCCGTTTGGGTGATGAGCAATATGGTATTAATATTAAATATATTGATAATATTTTGAGAATGCAGAAGATTACCAGAGTACCTAATGTAGCGCCTTATTTGAAAGGGGTAATTAATCTGCGCGGCGAGGTCCTTCCTGTTATGAGTATTCGTATTAAAATGGGCTTAGAGGAGGATGTCGTTACCAAGGCAAGCAGGATTATTGTCATCAAGATGGAACAACAGGGAATGATTGGCGTTATTGTAGATGAAGTAAAAGAAGTAGTGACTTTGGAAACGGAGCAGATAGAGAAAGTGGCGTATGATTCCAAAGAGGAAAAAGATAATTTTATTTCCGGAGTCGGTAAATGCGAGGGCGGCTTGATTTCCCTTCTTGATTTGAACCTTGTTATGCCGGAAAATGCTTAGGAGGTTGACGCGTGGGCGAATTAAATTTTGAAGAGATGTCTCAGGAATATTTTGATGTTCTGAGAGAGTTGGGAAATATCGGAGCGGGCAATGCTACGACGGCTCTGGCACAGATGCTTCAGTGTAAGGTAGATATGGCAGTGCCGAAAGTCGGATTGTTGGAATTCAAAGAGGTAGGAGAGGCCATGGGCGGCGAAGAGCAGATTATGGCAGGTATCTACCTTGGTGTAGAAGGTGATATTACCGGCAGTATTATGTTCCTGCTGGAGAAAGACTCAGCAAGATTCCTTGTATCTAAGATGATGGGGATGCAGGAAGAGGGTGAAGAGTTTTCCGAGATGGAATTGTCTGCGTTGAAAGAAGTTGGTAATATTATTACGGGAGCTTACTTAAACTCCCTTTCTACTATTACGAATTTAAAAATATACCCTACCATACCGGATATGACAATAGATATGGCAGGTGCGATTATGAGTGTACCGGCTATACAGTTTGGCGCGGTGGGAGATAGAATGTTGTTGATTCAGACACAATTTTTCGATGAAGTGGCAATTGACGGATATTTTATTTTGATTCCGGATTTGGAGTCATATGGTAAAATTTTATCTGCATTAGGTATGCCAATATAACAATAGTAATAGTGAAGGTGGGAGATTCAGGAACATGGCTCAAGTGATAAAGGTCGGTATGGCCGATTTAAATATATGTGTTAGTCCTGATGGGATTACAACATTGGGACTAGGTTCATGTGTGGGTATTGCAATAAGGGATCCGGTGACAAAAATCGGGGGATTGGCACATATTATGCTGCCGGACAGCACTACAATCAGAAATAACGGTAATATTCCCAAATTTGCCGATACAGGTATAGAAGAACTTGTCAAAAGAGTAGTGGCAAAGGGAGCGAATAGAACAAGACTGGTTGCTAAAATTGCAGGCGGAGCCCAGATGTTTTCTTTTGGCGGAGGTAATACGGAGACAATTCGGGTAGGTGAAAGGAATGTGGAAGCATCCAAGAAAAAACTTGCTCAGTTAAAGATACCGATTCTGGCGGAAGATACAGGGAAAAATTATGGAAGAACCGTTATTTTTTATCCGGAAACCGGAGATTACATCATTCGTGCGGTAGGAAAACCGGAAAAAAAGATTTAGAAGGTAAGAGCATTGGAGAAAGAAGAACAACAAGAACAGCAAGAATTTATAACAGATTATGCAGAACTGAAAAGAGAAAAAGAAAGAGAACGGGCATTGGAGGAAAAAAAGGCGGAAATCAGGGCGAAGAAAAGAAAACTGATTCCTCCTTTTGTGATGCTTTTTGCAGGTGCTGTCGTCAGCATTACGATGTTTGTATCGCATTATAAATCCAAAGATATGCTGGTTATTTTACTGTGTGTTCTGCTTGTTTTTTATGTTGCCGGAGAAGTGCTGAAGTATATGCTTGACCGTTTTGAGGCGGATGCTGAGGCAAGACGGAGAGAAGAGGGCGAGGTTTTTGAAATGGGACCTGACGGAGCGCCGGTGGGCGCTGTGGCAGCAAATGCGGCAGAAGAAGAAACGGAAAGTGAACCGGAACAGACCGGACGAAGATTAGACGATGACGAGGAAGAGCTGATTTTCTAAAATAAAGTTTGATGTAATGGGGAAACGTCATGGACGAGGCAGGTAAGAAAAAACTTTGGGATGAATATGATAAAACAAAGTCTCCTGAAGTAAGAGAAAAAATCATATTAGAGTATGCCCCGCTTGTTAAGATGGTTGCAGGACGGCTTAGTATGTACCTGGGGTATAACGTTGAGTATGAGGACTTGGTCAGCTACGGTATCTTTGGTCTGATTGATGCGATTGACAAATTTGATGCCATGAAAGATGTCAAGTTCGAAACGTATGCCAGCCTGCGTATTCGTGGAGCTATTTTAGACCAGATACGAAAAATGGACTGGATTCCCAGAACAATCAGACAGAAACAGAAAAAAATTGATGCTGCAATTAAAGAAATTGAAGCAAAGTATGGCAGAAGCGCTACCGATGATGAAATTGCAGCGAGTCTTGGCATTACAAATGATGAATATGTTGACTGGCAGTCACAGATGAAAGTGACAAATGTTGTTTCGTTGAATGAGTTTTTAGAGCAGGGGAGTGAAATCCCGAACGACAACAGTTATAACCGTAACGCACAGTTTGACGGACCGGAAGAAGTAATTGAAAGAGATGAATTAAAGCGGATGCTTGCCGAAGCGCTTGAACTTCTGACGGAAAAAGAGCGGAAAGTTATTGTACTATATTACTATGAGGACTTAACATTAAAAGAAATCAGCAGCATTTTAGAAGTTTCAGAGTCCAGAATTTCACAGCTGCATACCAGAGCATTACAGAAGATGAAGAGCAGGATGGGAAATTACATGGGCATTTTAACCGAGAGACAATAGCTGCCGTATGGCGGTGCCCAAGATGAGCGAGGTAGAGATGAACGGATATTTTAGATTAATCCATGAAGAAGAAAAAACCAGTTTGAAACTGATTCCGCCGACAGACGGCGGTGAACCGGTTTCAGTAAATGATGTGACAGAATATCTCGCATCAAAAGATATCATATATGATAAAAATACGTTATATAAGGCGTTGGGAGTCTCGGCAGAGAAGGCAGTCGCTGTTATATTGGAGAAACGTACGACATTACCGGAGCGGGAATGTTATAAATTCACGGTAACACCGGATAATATGGAAGCATATGCCAGATTTTATGCCCCTTCTGTCGGTGGTGGAGAGATGACGGCGGAAGAATTTTTAAGTGATTTGGAATTCAGAGGTATCCGCCACGGTATTTTAGAGAATGAGATAAAGTTATTTTTTGCAGGTAAACGGGAATATTGCAAAGATATTTTAGTGGCAAAAGGCACGGAGCCTGTCCATGGCACCGATGCGCATATTGAATACTATTTTAATACCGATAAAAAGGCAAAACCGGCGGTTAAAGAGGATGGAAGCGTGGATTTCTTCCAGTTAAATGTAGTACAGCACTGCGATAAGGGAGATGTGTTAGCCAAGCTGATTCCGGAAGATCCGGGGGAGCCGGGTACCAATGTATTGGGAGCGCGTATTAAACCGCGTGATGTAAAAAAAGCTGTTTTAAAATATGGTAATAATATTGAGATTTCGGAAGATAATACAACATTGACCTCTTTAGTAAACGGACATGTGGAACTGACAGAGGGCACTGTTTTCGTTTCGGATGTGCTTATCGTAGAAAATGTCGATAATTCCACCGGTAACATAGATTATGAGGGTAACGTACAGGTTAATGGAAACGTATGCACCAATTTTGAGGTAAAAGCAAAAGGTAATATAGAAGTAAAAGGCGTTGTAGAGGGCGCCGTCTTGGAAGCAGGAGAAAATATCATTATTGCCCGCGGTATGAATGGCATGGGCAGAGGTACGTTAAAGGCAAAAGGCAATATTGTTGCTAAATTTTTGCAGAGCGTTACGGCACAGGCTGACGGATATGTTATGTCCGAATCTATTTTGCACAGTACCATTATGGCAGGTACGGAAATTAATGTAGACGGAAAGAAAGGCTTTATTACAGGCGGCAGAGTCAGTGCGGTGAATACGATTAACGTTAAGACGCTTGGCTCGGCAATGGGAGCGGACACGATTGTAGAAGTAGGCTCAGACCCGAATCTGGCAGTCAGATTACAGGAATTAATGAAGAAAGTGGAAGAGGAAAACAAGTCGATACAGTCGATTCAACAGATTTTAGTATCTACTAAGCAAAAAATGGCAAAAGGCGTCAAGCTGACACCGGAACAGCTTCAGTATGTACAGACATTGGCTGCTTCCAATCAGCAGAAAGCAGCTCTTGTTAGCGGATATATAGAAGAAATTGAGCAGTTGCAGGGACAGATGAAAGGCAAAGCGGGAGCTTGTGTGATTGTAAGAGATACTGTATATCCGGGAACAAAAATCTGTATTGGGGATGTTTCCATGACAGTGCAGAAAGAGTCACAATACTGCCGGTTTGTGAAAGACCGGGGAGATGTTAAGTTGACTGGCATATAGTGAAAAGGGGGCATTTGTATGGCAATAGGTCAAATTGAGATACAAGGTCAGATTACCAGAGCGCATGACATGACAACCTATAAGCATCATGAAGATACAAAAGGCATGGTGGAGCAGTCGAATGTCGGCGTCCAGTTTGCAAAGCATGTGGAAAGCCAGCTTGCGAAAGTGAACCGTGGAGAACAGACGGAATATCAAAATAAAAAATTCGATGCTAAGGAAAAAGGCAGCAACGAGTACAACGGAGACGGCGGACGGAGAAAGAAAAAAGAAAATAAAAAAGAAACGGACGGAAAAGTGATTTTAAAAGGAATCGGAAATTTTGATATATCGCTTTGATAACGGAGGATAAGATGAGTATTACGGGTATTATTTTAATCATAGCGGGTGTTATAGTTCTTGCGTTAGGCTATCTTCTGCCGACCAAAAAAAATGACATGGAAGAGGAATTTCATCTGATTAGTGAAGATGAGGTCAGAAAGATGGTTGACAGAGAAGTCGAGGGCGCTAAGGAGCATATTTTCGATATTATAGATGAATCTGTTACGTATGCAATAGAAAAAACAGAGCGTTCGATGGAAAGAGTCACGAACGAAAAAATAATGGCTGTCAATGAATATTCTGACACCGTTTTGGAGGAAATCAATAAAAATCATAAAGAAGTTCTTTTTTTATATGATATGTTAAATGATAAACATGATAATTTGAAAGAAGCTATTTCCGATGCAGCAGGAACTGCGGAAGAAGTAAAACAGACGGTAAGGGATGCGCAGATAACTGCTGAGGAAGTACAGGAAGCGGTCAATGAAGTACAGATGACGGTAAGGGATGCGGATGAAACTGCCCGGAATGTCATGGAAGCTGTATTGGAAATCAAGGACTTTGACAGAACTATCAGAGAAAATGCCGCAGCTATGTATAAAGAGCCGGAACCTGTTCCTGAAACGCCGCGAAGAGCCAGAAAAACGAGAAAAGAAGCGCCGCAGGAAGTAGAGAAAATAGAAAGAGCAGAAGAAATGGAAGCGCCGGTGGACGCTTTCAGAATGCGGGATATGGATGAAACACCGTATTATACGACCATGAGAGAAGA
>CAZKOR010000054.1:17955-19511 GCA_964554405.1 uncultured Bacteroides sp.
CTTTCAGAATGCGGGATATGGATGAAACACCGTATTATACGACCATGAGAGAAGAACTGGCGTTGGCATATGGTGACGAAGAAACAGAGGAGGAAACAGAAGAAGAGTTTGTTCCGATTACGCCGCCAAGAGTGGAGATTATCCATGATGTAGACGGCGATTATGTTGCCGAACCAATGCCGCAGGAGGAATATTATCAGCCTGAGGAGCGTTACCGCCGGGAAGCATACTATCAGCCTGAAGAACGTTATCGTCGGGAAGAATATTATCAGCCTGAAGAACGTTATCGCCGGGAAGAATATTATCAGCCTGAGGAACGGTATCAACCGGAGGAACGGTGGGAAGAGCGGCGCAGACCGGCTAAGAGACAGCAGGAAACAAAGTCGGTAAATGTACAGTTTGCGAACGGCAGAGACAGGAACAAAAACAATAACGAGAGAATACGTGAACTGCATAAGGCGGGCAAATCGAATATGGCAATAGCAAAAGAGCTGGGACTCGGCATTGGTGAAGTGAAGTTAGTCATTGATTTATTTGAAAGTATGTAAGCAAAAGAGTGATAAATGGCAGGTGAGTTATGGAATTGAAATACTATTTACGAGGCTTGGGGCTTGGCATTATCGTGACGGCAATTATTATGGCTGTTGTTTCACCGGGCAGTCAGAAAATGACGGATGCAGAAGTGATAAGGCGCGCAAAGCAGCTTGGTATGACAGAAGAAAAAGTTCTGTCGGACAGTGCCGCGAAGAAAGAAGATGCTTCCGGTGAAGATGCTTCTAACGAAGATGCTTCTGGCGAAGCAGACTCTCCTGACGAGAATGCTTCTGATGATGAAAAGGAAGAACCGCCACAGGAGAAAGAGAAAGCCGTGAGCGCGCAGGCACCGGCAGACAGAAATTCTCAGAATACACAAGCGCAGGCACAGGTGCAGACACAAACACAAACGAAGCCGGAGACAATTGATGCGGAACCGGAAGACCCGGACGCATCGGAAGTTGGCGAGAATGTAGAATTAGAGCGGCAGGAAGCGGAGGGAACAAATACGTCGCTTCCTGTTTCCGATACACCTATGGTAGTTACGATAGGAAGCGGTGACGGTTCCTATGCAGTCAGTAAGAAATTAGCGGATGTAGGAGCGATTTCCTCACCGGGGAATTTTGATACTTTTTTATGTGAGAATGGTTATGATAAGAAAATCAGACCGGGGACTTATACGATTCCGGCAGATGCCAGTGATGAACAGATGGCAAGAATTATAACCGGGGCGGAATAAAAGGAAAAAGACTTGCAACAATGAAGTTTTTATGATATAGTGTCAAAGTGTGCGGTTTTACTGCACAGTGGCAATAGAAAAACGCAAAAAACACATATGTCCATTGTCTGTCAGTGCTTCGGAAGACGAAGTTAGCAGATGAGCAGGTTGTTACCGGATAAGACATATGGAAGAAAACAACTAAATGGAGGGAAGAACATGAGCGTTATTTCAATGAAACAGTTACTGGAAGCAGGTGTTCATTTCGGACATCAGACAAGAAGATGGAACCCTAAGATGGCTC
>CAZKOR010000055.1:0-19270 GCA_964554405.1 uncultured Bacteroides sp.
CCATAAGTCTTTTGTGTTCTGTGTAGGAGCAGCTAAGAAAGACTCATCACCTTCATAAAGATGATAGTTTTTCTGGATGAAGTCGCGAACATTGATTTCATTTTCCCATTTGCCGCCTACAAAATCTTTCCATTCTGGTCTCATTTTGAAATAGCCTCCTATTTTAATAATATTGATTAATATATTTAGCATATTTTATGGGAAAATATGCCTAAAACCAACTTGTACTGTATACTTATTATATGTTAAAAAACTAACATACGTCAAGTCAGGCATTGTACTTTTTCGCATAGATAATATGAATTTTTCTGTAATTTTTTGTGAAATTTGTCTTAAAAATAAAATAATGGGATTTTTTGAAAGAATTGAGTGTCTAATGTATGTAATGTGAAGAGAACTGTGCGCACAGGAGGAAATGCTTCATGCAGGACAATACAACTGAAAATCTGGTTAAAAGGGCAAAACGAAAGGACCCGGACGCTTTTACGGAACTGATACGGCTTTATACAAAAGATATGTATAGAATAGCACTTGCTATTTTAATGAATGATGAGGATGCTGCCGATGCAATTCAGGACACCGTGCTGGTCTGCTGGGAAAAAATAGATACGTTAAAATATGAAGCGTATTTTAAAACATGGATGACAAGAATCCTAATCAACAGATGCAATACGATGCGGAAAAAGCTGCAGAAGACATGCGGATTGGAAGAATATGAAGAAGCCGCAGTCTATGATGAATATAATCTTGAATTAAAAGAAGCGCTCTCGTTATTGGGAGAGAAGTACCGCATCATCATGACTATGTTTTATAGCGAGGGGTACCATATTGAAGAAATTGCGCGGATTTTAAAGATTCCTAAAAGTACGGTGCAGACAAGGCTCCACAGGGGACGGAAAAAACTCGCGGAATGTTATTATGGAATTGAGAGGAAGGTATGAATATGGGGAAAGACAATGTTTTTTTAAATGATGTCGAAGTGCCTGAAGTAGTTTGGAAAAAATTGGATGCTGCCTTTTTAATCATTAAAGAGGAAAGGGAAAATACTATGAAAAAAGAGAAGAGAATACAGAAGAAGTTTGTCGTAATGGCGGCGGCTGCAGCTTGTTTGACAGCAGTTATCGCAGCATATGCCGTGAATGGGGGATGGATGCGCTCAGTTTCGGATGAAGCCGACATGATGTTTGTTGCTGAAGAAACAAATATGGTGTCCACTAGTGAGGATACGTTCACTTTGGCAATCATGGGAGCGGAGCTTGAGAAAGACAAGCCGGTGCAGCTTGTGTCCGATTCTTCCCTGATTACGGAAAAATATGCCGGTAATTGGATGATAGAAGGCAGGGAAGGCGGCGGTGTGGACTACTGTATTAATGTACCGTTTACCTGTCGGGGGAACAATATCAAAAGCGTAACATACAGCATTAACAATGGCGCTTTTCAAATTGTTCAGCCGGCAGGGGGGAGCATCATTGTAGACGGACAGCTTTATGATGGAGAACTGAATACGGGAATGATAGGTGGATATGATGATGAGAGCATAGACGGGGCGCCGGTCCCTGTTTATGAAACGGTTTTCTATCGCTCTTTTACGCTGGATTATCAAAAACAGTCAGATGAAAAAACATGGATAAATATTTGTAATGAATGTCCGGATAACGGAGAGTTGGAAAGCTTGATTTTCGGTTATACGACATTGGAAAACAATAATTTGGGAATCCAGAAAATGCTTAATCATACGGTTATTACCTGTACGGTAAATTATACGAATGGTACATCCAAATCTGTGGATGTTTTGGTGAATAGCTGTATTATGACCTGTGCCGAGGCAGGGGCGGAGATAAAGGATGACCCGAACCGGGAGGAGATATTTATCACCTTTGAATTACAATAGAAATGTGAAGAGATACATGATGTTGCTCCTTGCATAATTGTAATAGTATGGTAAAATATGGAGTGTGTTTTGAAAAATGGCTGTAGCCGATATATAGCATATGTTATGAAATGGGAGAAGATTTGTGAAAGAATTAGAATATCCTTTTAATGCGGAATATATTCTGAAAAAGAGAAAATCACTCAAAAAAGAGCTGTCAGCCCGGAATGAACAGGCGCGTATTTCCAAACGCATAGCGATTCTGGGCGGTTCTACTACGCATGATATCAAAGAGATGCTGGAACTGTTTTTGCTCAATACAGGAATAACGCCTGTTTTTTATGAGTCGGAATATAACCAGTATTGGCAGGATGTGATGTTTGATAATCCGGAACTTATGGCATTTTGCCCGGATATTATCTATATTCATACAAGTACAAGAAATATCAAAGATTTTCCGACGGTGCAGGATACGAAAGAACAGATAGAAGCGCTGCTTGAGGAAGTATATCAGCCGTATGAGCAGATGTGGAATAAGATTGAAAATGTTTATCAATGTCCCGTGATTCAGAATAATTTTGAACCTCCTTTCTATCGTTTGCTGGGAAATTCTGATTTTTCCGATTCTCATGGGCGCCTTAACTTTATTAACAGACTGAATGCAAAATTCGCCGCATATGCGGAAGGGCATAAGAACTTTTTTATTAATGATATCAATTATATGTCTTCTTGTTATGGCGTTCAGAAATGGGCGGACCCGTTTTACTGGCATATGTATAAATACGCATGCGCCGTGCAAGCGATACCGGAGCTTGCTTATAACATAGCAAATGTTATCAAATCCATCTACGGAAAGAATCAGAAAGCATTTGTATTGGATTTGGACAATACGCTTTGGGGCGGTGTCGTAGGAGACGACGGTGCAGACCATATCGAAATCGGACAGGAAACTTCAATCGGGCAGTTATACAGCGAGTTTCAGGAATACGTGAAAGCACATAAGGACTTGGGAGTTTTATTGACGATTGATTCCAAAAATGATGAAGAGAACGCACTGGCAGGCTTAAACCGTCCGGACAGCGTCCTAAAACAGGAGGATTTTCTTGTAATAAAGGCAAATTGGGAGAATAAGGACCAAAATATTCTGGAAATTGCCAAAGAATTAAATATCGGCACGGACAGTCTTGTTTTCGTGGATGATAACCCTGCGGAGCGTCATATTGTTGCAGCACAGGTTCCGGAAGTAAAGGTGCCGGAGGTAGATGATATTGCCCACATGATCACACTGCTTGACAGAGCCGGATACTTTGAGATAACAAATCTTTCGGAAGACGATTTGAAGCGGAACGATATGTACAAAGCAAATGCAGAGCGAAAGAAGCAGGAAGTAAGTTATGCGGACTATCATGATTATCTGCGTTCTTTAGAGATGGAGGCGGAGATTCAACCTTTTGCGGCAATGTATATGACTCGTATTGCACAGCTTACAAATAAGAGCAATCAGTTCAACTTAACGACAAAACGCTGTAGTCAGGCTGATATAGAAGCTTACGCGGAAAATTCGTCATATATTACATTATATGGAAAGCTTGTAGACAAGTTTGGCGATAATGGAGTCGTCTCCGTTGTATTCGGACATATAGACGAGACGGATGAGACACTGTTTCATATCGATTTATGGCTTATGAGCTGCCGTGTCCTGAAAAGGGATATGGAATTTGCAATGATGGATGAACTCGTTATGAAGTGCCGGGAACAGGGAATACAGTGTTTGAAAGGATATTATTATCCGACGGCTAAAAATGCTATGGTAAGAGATTTCTACGCACTGCAGGGATTTACAAAAATAAATGAGGATATTGAGGGCAATGCGGAATGGGAATTTGTGATTCCGGCTCATTATGAGAAAAAGAACAGAGTAATCAAGGTAAACGGAGAGGATTAAGATGTCTGATTTTCAACGGAAAATATGTTGTTTCGCAAAATATATTGCAGCACTGGGCATCAGTGTTCTAATCGGCATGTTGATGATTGTTGCCGTTTATGCGCTGCCAGTTGCGGAAATGAAAGCAAATGTAGCACGTTCCAGTGAGATTTTTAATTACGAGAGAATTTATCCGCAAATAGTACAAGGGTATCAATATATGCGGCTGGATAATTACACGGACAGTATTATGCTTGGAGCTGCTATCTATGACGGAGCGGAAAGTACCATTAATAAGGCAGTGAATAATTACCACATTGATTCCACACAGATTGCTCCGGACCTTGCTATGACCAATTACGCAAATGAAGTTACAGTATATGATTATTTTGCAGTTTCTTACGGACGTTACTGGCACGGATATTTGGTACCCGTAAAATTACTGCTGTTATTTTTTGATTATGGAGATATTAGGATATTGAATTTTTTCTTTCAAAGTTTTTTATTATTTATGATTATAAGAAAACTGTATCGGGTTCACATGGAACAGTATGCGCCGGCATTCCTCATAATGATATTTATACTGAATCCGCTGACGGCAGCGTTGTCTTTGCAGTTTTCATCTGTTTACTATATTGTTCTGTTTTCGACAATCTTGTTTCTGCATCTTGTTGAACATAGAGAGGATAAGGAGAGTAAAATAAATTATTTGTTTTTTACGACGGGAATTTTGACGGCATATTTTGATTTCCTGACTTATCCGCTTGTGCCTTTTGGAATATTAATTGTTCTATATCTTGTTGTAAATAGTGAAAATATTAGGATTACCAGCATAAAAACACTTTTGCAGAAAGGGTTTCTATGGGGAGTCGGTTACGGCGGCATGTGGAGTGGTAAATGGCTTGCGGGAAGTGTACTGACGAAGCAGAATTTGTTTGCCAATGCACTAAACCAGATATTTCTTCGCACTTCCGCGGGTTTTTATGACGGTGACGAGGGGTATACTCGTTTAGATGCGCTTTGGAGGAATATAAGTGTATTGTTGAAATGGCCGTTTTTAATCGTATTTTTCGGGGGGGGGATATTTCTTCTTTGTCAGCTTCGGAAGCTTACGCTTAACATCATACAGCAAAACGCAGCAATCATTTTATTTCTGACAGCAACAGCATTTCTACCGATCGGCTGGATATTGATAACAGCGGGTCATGCATACGGTCATTATTGGTTTACTTATAAAGAATTTGGTATTTCCGGATTTGCGCTGTTAAGTCTAGGAATTTATTTGAAAAATATGGTTTGCGAAGGAATATTTGAAAAAAAACAGGACTTGCAGTAATCTCGTTTTCGGCTTATACTATATAAGTATATATTTATGGCATAAAACCAATATAGCCGGAGAAAATGATACTATAAATTTATTTTGGGAGGTACAAAACAATGGCAGATATTACGAAGGATATGACAATTGGTGAAATATTAAGGACAAATCCGGATGTAGCGCCAATCTTAATGAATGCCGGCATGCATTGCTTAGGATGCCCTTCCGCACAGGGAGAATCACTCGAAGAAGCAGCGATGGTGCATGGTATGAACATTGATGATTTAATGGCACAGATTGCAACATTATAAGGATGTGTTGATAAAAGGGACAACGGTAAATCCGCTGTCCCTTCTGCGTTTTAAATATTTGCCAGAGATTGAATGGCGCTCTCTTTAATAATGGCTTCACAATGTTCTTCCAGATAAGATTCCACAGCCGGAGAAAAATGTTCCGGACTGCCGTATTCTGAGAAAATATTGCAGATACGATTAAAATCCGCGGCGCTTAATTGCGTAGGTGCAATCAGAAGAAGATAAGAGCCGTCAGCTTCTTTTTTGTATAATGAGTTGGCACCGTGATAAAGAGGTGCGGCAACATGGGCAAGTCTTATGACATCATACAAAGAAGCAAAAGAGAACAAGCGGTTAGTGAGAGCCGGAGAGACAGGAGCCTTTACCGGCGCCGTATGTGCCGGTGAGGCTTCGGAAGCAGCGCCGGTACGGCTTTGCTGATCCATTTTCCGCAGCATATCCAGCATTTCATCGGCGCTGTCGGCAAATGTCTCCATAATGTCTTCATGGTCGTTTTCAACATCATCGTGAACAGAGGGAGCGAACTTGGAAAAACGGGTATCCAGTTCTTCAGGATCCTCAACCTTGGTGATGATTAAAACAATACATTCCGCGTTAAGAGGAATTGCTTCTATCATAAGAGGGATATCCTCCGCTTCAAACCCGTATTCATAAGCGGCCTGCTGCATCATATCACGAAAGAGTGTTTTTGCTTTTTCGGTACCGTATGCCAGTTCACTTATTTTCAATTCTCTGTCCGCTAAGTCTTCTCTTGTAAGAGTACAGCGAATTTGATGTTCATTTACTTTTTCAATTTTCATAATATCACATCCTTGCTACTTACTATAAGATACTGATACTGTTAATTTATGTGAATTCTTATTATAATGTCATTTTAAAAGTATCTTATACTTTGTATTAATTTTAGTCAATAGTATGACAAAACTCTTTAAAAAAATTTTATAATTACTTGCTTTTTTGTAAATTTATGGCTATAATAGGCGTAAGATGTCTCCTGGCAAATATGCTTGGAAAGGAGGCATGCATAAATTTCATAGAATATTCTGTCTCTCCTATCTATATTATTTCTATTATTTATTCTATTTTGATTATTGATATAGTATGAGAAAGTCTTACAGGCTTATGCGTCTGGTCGTAGAATAATTTTTTTCATTCGTTATTTTCACAATTATAATTCACAATGATTGAAAAGGTTATACAGTTATTTTTATATTTTTAAGCATGTCAGGAGCGTCTTTGATTATTATCGTTCGTCTTATCAAATTTTTTAACCGGAACAGTTTGTTATGGACATCACGGAAATCCTTTTGGAACGTCACTGATTAAAAAAATGAAGATTAGGCTGTAATTTCGCGGACATACTGATATTATGGAAATGACATGGACAGGGAGCCCCCGTTTCATACACTGTTTTGCGAAAACAGTCAAAAAAAGTCAAAAATGATAATGACGACCGGGAAATAGTCTGTTATAATAAAGGACGGTCAGAAAGGAGCTGGATAAATGAAAAAAATAATTCCGGTACTTGTCGCGATCGTCCTTATCATTGTGGTTGCGGCAGCAGGATTTGGTTCAATAATAATAGAAAAGTATTCTTATTCCAAGGAACGTGCTGACTTGGATGAATATTTCGGCGTTGCGGGAGCGGATGATGTACCGATCATTTTGCAGGATGCGCGGATAGAGGAACACGCTAAAATATGGGATAACATATGTTATTTTGATTTTGCTACGGTACATCTGTATTTTAATGACAGATTTTATGAAGATAAGCAGGAGGGACTTTTGCTTTATGCACTGCCCGATTCTGTTCTCCGCACAGAAATCGGCTCTTCACAGTTATCGACAAGTTATGCCGGTGCAGACGAGTCAGCTATAGAAGATGTCGGTTATGTGATTTCCCGATATGAAGGGGATGTGCTGTATGTGGCGGCTGATTTTGTCAAAAAGTATGCTAATTTTTCCTATGAGCTTTTTACGCAGCCCTATCATATGCAGATATATACGGAGTGGAATGACCGTCAGATGGCGGATATTATAAAAGATACGCAGGTCAGATATCAGGGAGGCATCAAGAGCGATATTTTAACGGATGTGGTAAAGGGCGACAGCGTCATCATTCTGGAAGAGATGGAGAACTGGACAAAAGTAAAGACGCAGGATGCTTATATCGGTTATGTTGAAAATAAAAGGCTTTCAGATAAATACAGTGTAGAGCCGGTGCCGGTGACAGATTATACGGAACCGGAGTATAACGGAAATACAAGAGATTATAAGATTAACCTGGCATGGCATGCGATATACAGCGTGGCGGGAAATGATACGTTAAGAGAGGCGCTCGCGCAGGCACAGAGTGTGAATGTGATATCGCCTACTTGGTTTGTGCTGACAGGAAATGAGGGGGATTTTACGAGTTTTGCCTCGAGCGCGTATGTGGCTAACGCACATGAGATGGGGTTGGAAGTGTGGGCGCTGATCAGCGATATTACAGAATCGGAAACGATTAATATGTATGAACTGCTTGGCAGGACAAGCACAAGGACACAGCTTATAGATAATCTGGTTGCAACCGCGCTGGAGTATGATTTAGACGGCATTAATATTGATTTTGAAAGTATCGGGACTGATACGGGAGAGGCATTTATTGAGTTTATCCGGGAACTCTCGATTCCGTGCAGGGAAAATGGTATTGTGTTATCGGTAGATAACTACGTGCCGATGGGCTATAATAACTTTTATCATAGAAAAGAGCAGGGACTGGTGGCTGATTATGTTATTATCATGGGATATGATGAACATCACGGAAACAGTACTGAAACAGGCTCGGTAGCTTCCATTAATTTTGTGGAGAGCGGTATTGCCAAAACGGTAGAAGAAGTTGCGCCGGAGAAAGTGATAAATGCGATTCCTTTCTATACAAGAATATGGGAAACAAACGGAACGCAGATAACCAGTCAGGTTGTCGGCATGGAAATGGCAGCGGAATATCTGAAAAATCATGCGATTGAGGCAAAATGGGATGAAATAACCTGTCAGAATTACGGGGAATATCAGTCCGGTAACAGTTATTTTCAGGTATGGATTGAAGATGCAGAATCTATTAAGGTTAAATTGAGTGTCATGGACAATTACAATATCGGTGGTGTGGCGGAATGGAGACTGGGTTTGGAAACGCCGGCCGTATGGGAAGTTATTGCGGATTATGTCAATAACAACTGAAATTCTTAGAATCGAGTGCACCGGCACTCGATTTTTTATGATTGAAAAAAGAAACCATTTATTATATAATATATCTGAATAGTATGATTTCAATAGGAGGAGATGTGAAATGAAAAGTAAGTTTGGTATCAAAGAAGTAGTAGCAATCGGTATTGGAACAGCATTATTTGTTGCTTTGACCGAAGTACAGATTCCGCTGGGATTCATTCCGAATACGGCATTACAGCCGAGAGCAGCGCTTTTAGTATTTTTAGCAGGTGTGTTCGGACCTATTGTAGGCGGTGTTGTTGGTCTGCTTGGCCACGCATTAGGCGATGCGCTGTTTTATGGAAGCATCTGGTGGAGCTGGACAGTTCCGGAGGCAGTAGTTGGTATTTTAGTTGGTTTGTTTGCCGCAAAATTTGCCATAAAGGATGGCGGATTTGAAACGAAACAGATTGTTTTGTTTAATGTAGTACAGGTTATTGCAAATGCGCTTGCATGGATTTTGGCAGCTCCGGCGTTGGATATTGTGATGTATGCAGAACCCGCAAATAAAGTTTTTGCGCAGGGCGCGTGGGCATTTTTAGGAAACATTATTATTGCAGGTATTTTAGGTACGTTACTCGCCGTTGCTTATTCCAAGGTCGGCGGAAAATCATCCAGTTTGAGTAAAGAGGAAGAATGAAACCGATTATAGAATTTAAAAATTTTTCATTTAAATATCGTTCGCAGAAAGAACCGACTGTTAAAGATATCAATCTGGCAATTTATCCCGGTGAAAAAGTGCTGATAGTGGGTCCCTCCGGTTCCGGCAAATCGACACTGGCTCATTGTATCAATGGACTTGTGCCGTTTTCCTATAAAGGAGAAATTACAGGTACTTATACGATTGCAGGGCAGAATCCGCAGGATTTGGGGATTTTTGGACTTTCCAAACTGGTAGGAACTGTTTTGCAGGATACGGACGGACAGTTTATTGGTCTGACGGTAGCGGAAGATATTGCGTTTGCATTGGAAAATGATAAAGTGCCGCAGCCGGAGATGTTTGAGCGGGTTGCGAAAGTAGCGGAAACAGTAGAAGTGCAGTCGGTGCTGGGGAATGCACCGGGTGCGCTTTCCGGCGGACAAAAACAGAGGGTATCTATGGCGGGAGTTATGATTGACCGGGTAGATATTCTCTTGTTTGATGAGCCGTTGGCAAATCTGGACCCGGCAACCGGCAAGCGTGCGATTGAACTAATCGACCAGATTCACCAACAGGAAAAAACAACGATTGTTATTATAGAGCATCGTTTAGAAGATGCACTTACCTGCGGAGCCGACAGGATTATAGTTGTAGGCGATGGCAGGATTGTGGCTGATATGACGCCGGATGAATTATTAGCGAAAGATATTCTGCAGGAGGAGGGCATCAGAGAGCCTTTGTATGTAACCGCGCTTAAATATGCAGGATGTCCGATGACGGCGGAGGCACGGCTGTCGGCTATTGAGACAATGGAGAAAGCAGGATATCTGAAGCGTTATCAGGAACAGGTCAGGGAATGGTTCCGGCAGACGCATGCTGCAAAGAAAGAGCAGGATAAAGAAGTCGTTCTGGAAGTAAAAAACTTGAATTTTGCCTATAAAAAGAGTAAACCGGTTTTACAGAATGTTTCTTTTCAGATTCATAAAGGAGAAATGCTTGCTATTGTCGGGAAAAACGGAGCCGGGAAGTCAACACTGTCTAATTTAATCTGCGGCTTTTTACTGCCGGACAGCGGAAATATCTCTTTATATGGAGAGGATATTCTTACCCGTTCCATTAAGGAAAGGGGAGAAAGCATTGGTCTTGTCATGCAGAATCCCAATCAGATGATTAGTAAGACGATGATTTTTGAGGAAGTTGCACTTGGTCTGCAGGTACGTGGAGTACCGCAGGATGAAATAGAGAAAAGAGTTCATGAAACACTCAAAATCTGTGGTTTGTATCCGTTTCGGAACTGGCCGATATCGGCGCTTAGTTATGGGCAGAAGAAGCGTGTTACGATTGCGTCTATTCTGGTTATGAATCCGGATATCATTATTCTGGACGAGCCGACGGCAGGACAGGATTACAGACATTATACCGAGATTATGGAGTTTTTGGAAAAGCTTAACCGGGACAGAGGTATTACAATTGTTATGATAACACATGATATGCACCTTATGTTGGAATATACCGATCGTGCATTAGTGATTGCGGAGGGGCAGTTGTTGGCGGATAAGCGTCCGAGTGAGATTTTGACAGATGATATGCTGACGCAGAAAGCATATTTAAAGAGAACTTCGCTTTATGACCTTGCCGTAGGATGCGGCATCGATAATCCTTCGGAATTTGTAGACTGCTTTATATACTATGAGCGGGAGAATGGCAGAGAGACAAAGGAGGTATAATAGTGGCAAGGGTATTATCTTATGAAGAAAAAGATACTTGGATTCACAGACTGAGCGGTGTGACGAAATTAATATTTTTTCTCCTTTGGTCTGTTACCTGTATGGTTTCTTATGATACAAGAGTGCTGCTTGTGATGTTTATCCTGAGTCTTATCATTTTTGCCATGTCTAAGACGAAGTGGAAACAGGTTGGAGCAGTTTTCAAATTTATTATGCTGTTTTTGTGCATTAACTTAATTGCTATTTTTTTCTTTTCACCCGGTCAGGGAACGAAAATTTACGGAACGGAGACACCATTATGGCATCTTTTCGGGAATTATACGATGACAAAGGAGCAGCTTTTTTATGAAGCAAATGTTATGCTGAAATATTTAACGATTATTCCGGCGGTTTTTATGTTTATCGTAACGACGAACCCCAGTGAATTTGCGGCATCTATGAATAAAGTAGGCATTCATTACAATATTGGTTACTCTGTTGCGCTTGCGCTTCGTTATATTCCTGATGTACAGGATGATTTTACGAAAATTAAACATGCGCAGGAGGCAAGGGGCATTGAAATGTCCAAAAAGGCTTCATTTTTCAATCGTATTAAAAGTATGGCGGCAATCATTTTTCCGCTTGTTTTTTCCAGTATGGACAGAATTGATGTTGTCAGTAATGCAATGGAACTGCGCGGTTTTGGGAAACATAAGAAACGTACATGGTATTCGGCAAAACCGTTTAAGCGGAATGATTATTTGACGTTAGCTGTGGTAATCCTCTTTACGATTGTTGCATTTTGGATTACTTTTCAGGATGGCAGCAGGTTTTATAATCCGTTTATAGTGTGAAAAATGGAGGATTAATATGAAAATTTCAACAAGGGGAAGATATGCACTGCGGATGATGTTAGATTTGGCAACCTACAGTGCAGGCGGTCCTGTCAGCCTGAAAGATGTGGCAAAAAGGCAGGAGATATCAGATAAATACTTAGAACAGATTATTGCGGTTTTAAATAAAGCAGGTTATGTAAAAAGTATCAGAGGTGCACAGGGCGGCTATCTGTTGAAGAAAGAACCTGAGGAATATACAGTGGGTATGATACTGCGGTTGACAGAGGGTGATTTGGCGCCTGTCGGATGTGTTGGAGAAGAAAAAGAGGAATGCAGCCGTAAATCGGAATGTGTTACGGTTAGAATATGGCAGCAGCTCAATGATGCAATCAACAATGTGGTAGACAATATTACATTGGCGGATATGCTGGAATGGCAGGCGGAGCTGGCAGACCAATATAGCATTTAAAAGGACGAAAAAGGAAAGACAATTATATGAGCAGATTAATTTATTTGGATAATGCGGCGACAACACAGGTCTATTCGGAAGTATTGGATGCAATGACGCCGTATTTTACAGAGTATTACGGAAATCCCTCCGCGATTTATACTTTTGCAGGGAATGTCAAAAAAGCGGTAGATGGAGCAAGAGCGGTGCTTGCGTCAGGTATAGGTGCAAAACCGGAGGAAATTTATTTTACGGGCGGCGGAAGCGAAGCTGATAACTGGGCGTTAAAAGCGGCTGCTGAGGCATATGTGGACAAAGGAAAGCATATCATTACGACGAAGATAGAGCATCATGCGATTTTGCATACGGCACAGTATCTTGAGAAAAACGGATATGAGGTAACGTATCTGGATGTGGACGAGAACGGTCTTGTTTCACCTGAAAATCTAAAAAAAGCGATTCGGTCTGATACGATTTTGATTTCCGTGATGATGGCGAATAATGAAATCGGAACCATTGAACCGATAGAAGAACTCGGCGCTATAGCGAAAGAAAACGGGATTTTATTCCATACGGATGCAGTACAGACATTTGGACATATTCCGATTGATGTGGATAAAATGAATATTGATATGCTGAGTGCAAGCGCACATAAACTGAATGGCCCGAAAGGCATCGGTTTTTTATATATCCGGAAAGGCGTTAAAATACGTTCTTTCATTCACGGCGGCGCACAGGAGAGACAAAGGAGAGCGGGAACTCATAATGTTCCGGGAATCGTTGGTTTTGGTAAGGCGGCTGAACTTGCGCTTCGGGATATGGAAGAACGAAAGAAATATGAATCTGAACTTCGTGACCATTTGATTGAACGAGTTTTAGCAGAGATTCCTTACACGAGATTAAATGGCGACAGGACAAAAAGACTGCCGGGGAATGCTAACTTCTGCTTCCGTTTTGTGGAGGGAGAGTCTTTGTTGATATTGTTAGACCAGAACGGTATTTGCGCTTCCAGCGGTTCCGCATGCACATCGGGTTCTTTAGACCCTTCGCATGTACTGCTTGCTATCGGACTGCCCCATGAAATCGCGCATGGTTCGCTGAGACTTACATTATCTGAAAAGACAACGAAAGAGGAGATTGATTTTACGGTTGACAAAATAAAAGAAATAGTGGAAAGACTGAGAAATATGTCGCCGTTGTATGAGGATTTTATTAAAAAACAGTAGTTATCAAAAATGGCTGAATCAGGAAAAGAGGTTTCTGTATATGTATAGTGAAAAAGTAATGGACCATTTCAATAACCCGAGAAATGTCGGGGAGATGGAGGATCCAAGCGGCGTCGGTACGGTTGGAAATGCAAAATGCGGCGATATTATGCGGATATATCTGGACATAGATGATAACGGCGTTATCAGAGAAGCAAAATTCAAAACATTTGGCTGCGGCGCTGCCGTTGCCACGAGCAGTATGGCAACGGAGCTTGTGAAAGGTAAAACCGTGCAGGAGGCATTGCAGGTAACGAATAAAGCCGTTATGGAAGCGCTGGACGGTTTGCCGCCTGTTAAAGTACATTGTTCCCTGCTTGCGGAAGAAGCGATTCACGCGGCATTGTGGGATTATGCCGAAAAGAACAATATTACGATTGAGGGACTAAAAAAGCCGGTCAATGATATTGAGGAAAAAGAGGAGGCTGCCGAGGATGAGTATTAATACTACATCCTCGCCTCCATTAAATTACTGGATGAATATCTTTTTAATCCCCGGTAAAATATGAATATTGCAAGTATCCAGAGAAGACATGTATAGCCCAGTACAGCCAACAGGCTGTATATATTAAAGTGCATCATAATATGCACAGGATGGTAAATAGACATGCCTACCGGAATAATCTGGTACAGTAAAAACCTTGCGGCTCCTTTGAAAATACCGTCCGGATAAGTCGAGAAACTTATCATGCTGTTTATCATATTAGAACCAAACACATCCGCCCTTACAAACCAGAAAGTCAGACTTCCCATAATCAATGCAAACGCTGTTATAATAGCCGCACCTGTTACCGTAAACAGAAGAAAGAGAAAAAATCTCTGGATGCTGAAACAGAAAATACACATAACAATCAGTCCATACAGTAAATCTCCGATGGCTGAAGTACGGGTAGCGGAAGTTATTGTGCTGAGAAGAACATTTTTCGGCAGCACCAGATATGCATCCAGTTTGCCGCTTATAATCAGCTCCGGCAGGGAAAATGCCCTTGCAAATAAAATTTGTGCCAGCCCGAAAGTGCTTGCAGCCAGTCCCCATAAAAGCATGACTTCTTTCATGCTGTATCCTCCGATATCTTCCTTGATACGAAACAGAATCGCCCATTGTATGATAAAAGACGCATTGTTCAGAATCATAAAGCCGATATTGGTAAGAAAGGTGACTTTATTGAGCATTTCCCTCATAATATTGTACTTAACGGAAAGAATACATACCCGTAATTGATTTTTAACCACCGTTAACATATAATTTCTTAACCCCCTTTCCATATAAAAAGAACATCAATCCACAGCCGGCAGCCAGATATAAAATTTGAGCCAGAAGTATTTCAATAAATTTTTCCGTACTGAAATCTATGATTAATTTTGCCGGACCATAACAAACAGTATAAATCGGCGTCAGTTTAAATAACAGATGTAACGATTCTGGGAAAATTTCTATCGGAAATATGGTTCCGATAATAATTTGCACCTTACTGTAAAGCCACTGGAAAGGATTGGAATCTTCAATCCAGAAGGATATCAAGCTGATGCACAGTCTGAAAACGCCGTGAATGGTAGCACCCAGAGCAATTACCGGAACACTCGCCAAAAGGGTCGTAATACGGAAACCGGGCAGCGGGGCAACCATTACCGTTCCGATGATTACCGCAAGGATTGCATACATGGACAGTCTGATGCACCATTCCCCTGTATATTTGGAAAGAATATAAAGGGTATAATGATAGGGTTTATTCATCAGATATGCGATATTGCCGCTTTTAATGTCCGTTGCCGCCTGACGTGTCACAGTCGTTGTACCGGTACCAAAGGTAATCATTTCCGTGATAATGACATACCAAATCATCTGTTCTTTCGTATACCCGGCAATGAGTGAGCCGGGAGCATCATATATATAATTCCAAAGTTGTATAAACACAAAAATGAAAACAATATAGCTGATAAATCCCATTGCAATATTGGATGCATACTGCAGGTTTTCCATTAATACAGAGCGATAAATAACTGCATATTTTCTCATCAGGTTTCGCTCCCTTCTGCGTTTTTGTAGATTTCCGTAATAGTTTTTTCTAACGGAATATTAGAGTCATGTTTTAAATGCTCCATGGAATCGTCCAGAACAATATGCCCGGAGTTTACAATGATAACGCGCCTGCATAATTTCTCAATATCCCCGATATCATGGCTGGTTAAAAAAATAGTGGTATGAAATTCCTGATTCATCTGCTGAATCAGCAGGCGGACATTTTCTTTTACAACCGGGTCCAGTCCTATCGTCGGCTCATCTAAAAAGAGTACTCTTGGCTTATGAATTAAGGACGCCGTTATTTCACAGCGGATACGCTGCCCCAGAGAAAGATTCCGGACAGGCGTATTGATAAAGGCATCGAGGTCAAAAATGTCGGAAAGCTCTTTTATACGCGTTTCCGTTTCTTTATCCGGAATATCATAAATAGCGCCGAAGAAACGGAAATTATCATAGGGTGTTAAATGTGTCCAGAGCTGTTCCTTTTGTCCGAATACGGTTCCGATTTCATAAGCAAGCTGTTTTCTCTTTTTCACCGGATTAATGCCAAGCACTTCCACATGCCCTCCGTCCGGATAGAGAATTCCTGTCAGCATTTTGATGGTTGTGCTTTTTCCAGCACCGTTTGGACCGATAAAGGCAAGAATTTCCCCTTCCTCTACGGAAAACGACACGTTACTGACTGCGTGGATTTCTTCCGTGTGGGGATGGAAAATGGCTTTGATGCTGCCTTTCATTCCCTTTTCTTTCTGCTTTACCAGAAAGGTTTTTGATAAATTTTCTGCCTCAATTGCTTTCATAATAATTCCTCCTGATTTTTTTAATCGAGCAGGGGAGTTTTTCCCCCTGCTCGCTGCGCGGGGCGTGTACAGCTTTAGCTGTAAAATTCCTTACACGCCCCTGTGCATAAAAAAAGAACCGCATTGTTACATACACCTATGTGTATATACCGTGCGGTTCTCATATTATCCTGATTACCGCATAGCCAAATAAGACTTTTCGCTTACGGCCATGCGAGTTTCGGTTGACACCGGAATCAGGTTGTGACCGTATGATGAAAAATCTGGAACTGGACTAGCATAATCACGACAAATGATAAAATATTACTGATAGTCATAACTCGTCTCCTGACTTTTGGATTTTTGACAGTGTAGCACAGTATTTCATAAAAGGCAAGTATTTTTTTTACTGTTGTCTGCATAAAGTGTAACAATATAGTACGCAGGGATGAGCATATGAAGCAAATCAAAAAAACGGAACATCATAAAACAACAATCAGAATCATGGCGGCGCTGCTTATTATGGTATCCGTCTATTTTCTGGCTTATCAGAGAGTAAGACAGACATCTTCCGAGCAGATAATTAACAAAAAGAAACCATGTGTGGTAATTGATGCGGGACACGGGGGCAAAGACCCCGGTAAGGTAGGTATAAACGGTGCTTTGGAAAAGGATATTAATCTGGAAATTGCCATAAAACTGCAGCAGTTTCTGGAAATGGAAGATGTGGAGGTCATTTTGACCAGAGAGTCGGATGCGGGATTATATGATGAAAATGCCTCTAATAAAAAAGTGCAGGATATGAAAAGACGGGTAGAGATAATCGAACAGACCGCGCCTGCGCTTACCGTCAGCATTCATCAAAACAGTTACCATGAGGAATATGTGCATGGTGCACAGACTTTTTACTATGAGAACAGCGAACAGAGCAAACTGCTTGCTGAAAAAATACAACAGGCGTTATTGAATAGCGTTGATAAAGAGAATAAACGTGTGGCTAAAAGTAACGATAGTTATTATTTGCTGAAAAAGACATCTTCTCCGATTGTTATTGTAGAATGCGGCTTTCTTTCTAACAGTGAGGAAGCAGGAAAACTGGAATCGGACTATTATCAGGAAAAAATGGCATGGGCGATTCATTTGGGGATTCTGCAATATATCAATAGCCAAAAATAAAAAAGTATGATATTATAAACGCAAGCCTGGTGGCTTGCGTAAAAAATAAAGTGAGGAGATTTTGCGGGCTGTGGACACACGAGTGATTCAAGTGGATGAACAGCAGGAAACGATGGAACTGCTGCAGCAGGCAGGTGAAATCATCAAAGCGGGAGGTCTTGTCGCATTTCCTACGGAAACGGTATACGGTTTGGGCGGCGATGCGCTGAATCCGGACTCTTCCAGAAAGATATATGAGGCAAAAGGAAGGCCGTCGGATAATCCGTTGATTGTGCATATTTACCGAATGGAAGATTTGTTCCCTATTGCGGCTCATATACCGGAAGCGGCAAAAAAACTGGCGGAGGTTTTCTGGCCGGGACCACTTACTATGATTTTTAAAAAAACGGATTTAGTACCCTATGAAACAACAGGCGGTCTTAATACGGTAGCAGTCAGAATGCCTAAACATCTGACTGCACAGAAACTGATTCAGGCGGCAGGCGGTTATATAGCGGCGCCAAGCGCCAATCTCTCCGGGAAACCGAGCCCGACTTCGGCAAAATACGTGTTGGAGGATATGATGGGGCGGGTGGATATGATTATTGACGGCGGAGATGTGGAAATCGGTTTAGAATCCACGATAGTTGATATGACAGAAGACGAGCCGATCATACTCCGTCCGGGCTATATCACGAAAGAAATGCTGGAAGAAGTGCTGCATTCGGTAGAAGAAGATAAAACGATGATGTCCGGCCATACCGGGCAGAAGCCGAAAGCGCCGGGTATGAAATACCGCCACTACGCCCCAAAAGGAGAATTGACAATTATAGATGGGGAAACGGAGAAAGTGACGGCATATATTAATGAGCAGACAAGCCGTTTACAGGCAGAGGGGCATAAAGTCGGCATTGTGGGAACGGATGCTACGATTGCGAAATACAAAGGGGACGTCTGTAAAAGCGCCGGCAGCCGGACGGATGAGAAGACGATTGCCAGACAGCTGTATCGGATTTTAAGAGAGTTTGACGATGAAGACGTGACGGTTATTTTTTCAGAATCTTTTGAAACGGCAGGAATTGGACAGGCCATTATGAACAGGCTGCTCAAAGCGGCAGGACATCGTATAGTGCATGTGTAAATTAAATATCATATGTTATAAAATAAACAGGAGGAATAGAAAATGATAGGGATTGGAAGTGACCATGGCGGTTATGATTTGAAACAGGCAGTTATTGCCTATTTAAAAGAACAGGGAATGGAATATAAAGACTTTGGATGTATGGATAAGAACTCCTGTGATTATCCTATTTATGGTAAAGCAGTTGCAGAAGCGGTAGCGGATGGTTCCTGTGAAAAAGGAATTGTTATCTGTACAACGGGTATCGGTATTTCCATGATAGCGAATAAGGTGCCGGGAATCCGTTGTGCTTTATGTGCTGATACGGTGTCGGCGCGCCTTACAAGAGAGCATAATGATGCGAATGTATTGGCAATGGGAGGCGGTATTATTGGGAATAATCTTGCGCTCAGCATTGTAGATACATTTCTGCATACGGAATTTTCAGGTGAAGAAAAGCATCGAAGAAGAGTAAACATGATTAATGATGCACTGAAATAGAAAGGCATGGTTTTTATGAAATTCAGACGAAATGCGGCGGCTCTGCTGCTTTTTTCGCTGCTAATAGGGATGCTGCACGTTTCTGCTTATGCGACAGAGGAGACAAGGCGCCAGATTGAGGAAGC
>CAZKOR010000056.1:0-5249 GCA_964554405.1 uncultured Bacteroides sp.
TCTGGTATCCCGCATCATCAATACAGCTCCACGGATCCTTCCATGCCTGCACACGTACCTGTACATGCGTAAAAAACTGATATGCCAGTATTGCCGCACCGCATCCCCCTGCGCTGCCAAGCAAAAGATAGATGATATTTCTTGTCGCAATATATACCATGAAAACATATACGATAAAGAAAATCAACGCGCTCCCCAAATCTTTTGAAGCAACTAAAATCAACACATGAATGCCTGCAATAATCGCTGTCAGCATAATCCTTAAAATATCATTGGATTCATACAGCGCACTTGCCAAAAAGAATACAAAAATAATTTTGACAAACTCCGACGGCTGAAAGGTAACGCCGCCGATAGAATAAGAAATCTTAGAACCATGCGTTACGGAACCCAGTGTCAATACGATGCCCAAAGCGCAGATACCGACTATGGCATAAACCCATGTCAGGCTTTTTAAGAACTTCAGTCTATGAATAAAATAGGGAATCACCATTCCTACCCCGATTGACACGGTTACGATAAAAAACTGCTTTATAGCTTTTTCATAGGACAGTCTTGTCAGGATGATAAATCCGATACTTAGCAGCATACACATATTATTGATAATAAGCCTGTTTCCATTTGGGTAAATCATATGGAACAATATCACTGTCGCAAAAAGCAAAATCTGTTGGAAAATATAAAAAAACATATACTCTACTTTTCCAGTTTCAAAACAGATAACCATAAAACAGGAAAAATGCACAAAAAACATCAGAAAATTTTGTCTGGTATAAATACCGTTTCTCCGCTCTTCATTCGGGTAGCGAAAAACAAGAAAACATTCTAATGTATATAATGCAAGCAGTAATGTAATTAAATACTTGGAAATCTCTGTAATATAAATCTCCATAATATACCTCTTTTTACTCTACGCCTCTTTTATAATGCCCGGTTGTATATTCGCTGACAGGGAAAATTACTTTTTTCCCTGCATAATATTCCATAATGGCTTCTACCTCATCTTCCTCTTCCCAGGTAAAATCCAGCCGAACCGCAGAAAGTCCCATTTTACTGATTTCTTTGCGTTTCGGATGCAATGAATAGAGAACGGAATTATAAACAACATTATAACAATGTCTGCAATTACACAAAACAGGAAATACTTTGCGGTATCTGTCCGTTAAAAATATAACATCGCGCCATTTTTCCTCAAGGTATTCCTGCCCCTCACACCCATCGGTCGTTTTCCTGACGCAGTTAGCCGAAACCATCATCGGCAGCAGACCGTAAATTACCATAGACATTTTTTGTCCGCTATTCTCTAAAAGCCGCCTGCACTCTTTTCCATTCAGTTCATACGGCAGATAACATTCCGAAGCATACCTACTCAAAAATCTAACTGATTCTTTGTTAAAACAATAAACGCCTGCATCTGTCACAATATCATACGTCTCCGGTAAGGAACGCACCCAAAAAACAGAGTCCAGATTCCTTACAAGGAATCCTTTGACCTTTATTTTCCCATCCAATAAGGAATATAAACGTCTAAAATAGAAGCTGTCCTTGTTCCGAATCACAAAAGGCAGTGCAAGAAAAATTTCAAATTTTTGGCACTTTTCCAGTTGCTGACTAATTTGGTCATTTTCCTGTATATAGTAGTCGCTGTCAATATAAATTCTAGCACATGTATATTGGCATACTTTCTGTAATTGTTCTGTCGATCGCACCAGTACATGGAGTTTCGTTTGCCGGGAAATCTCTTCGTGCCGTTTTGGTTGATTTTTAGTGCTTTTTGACGTATTTTGCAAGGTTTCCTGCATTTTCAACATTCGTTTTACCGTCAAACCATGTTCTTCTATCAGTTTGTCCTCAAATAGTTCCACTGCCTGTCTTCGCAGTTCATTCAACTGTCCGACCGGCACGAAAATATCCTTATCTACCGTAATATCCTCATCGGTTATCCGAATATGGGAACCGCCTGTTTTGCGAAGATGCTTTAGTACATCCTCTTTTTCCATCGGGCGTTTTTTTGCCTTCTGAACACTTTCTCCATAAACGGATACGGAATGCTTTTTATCTTCGATACAAAGCTCTGCCGCATCGCCTGTATGGAAAATGCCTTTCATAACAGCCGGATATACCTTCTCTTCTTTCAGATACTTATCAGCAATTTCCTGAAACAATTTTTCATCAACGCTTAAATATCCCGGTTCTTCCAATGTAACCATCTCGCTGCCGTTCATTCTCTCATAATAACCGGTCTGTACTTCCGTACGGATATACAGCTTACGCAGCTTGTCCATATCAATATCTCTGACGCGGTATGCGCCTGCGCCATTCTTATAATAGGCATCAATATATTTCCGGTAAATCGCCGTAACGCCGGCTGCATATTCCGGCCGCTTCATTCTGCCCTCTATTTTAAAGGAATCAATGCCCGCTTCTATCAATTTAGGAATAAATTCTATCGTACATAAATCCTTTAAGCTTAACGGATATTGTTCGCTTGTTGTCGGTCCGTCCGCATAATTGGAGACCGCATAGGGAAGCCTGCACGGCTGGGCGCATCTTCCTCTGTTACCGCTCCTGCCGCCTAAAATACTGCTAAACAAACACTGCCCCGAATAGCTATAACACATTGCTCCATGAATAAAGCATTCCATCTCCAGCCTTGTTTTTTTCTTAATTTTCTTAATTTCAGATAGTGACAGCTCTCTAGCCGGTACGATCCGTGACGCCCCTATCTCTTTTAAAAGCATCGCGCCCATTTCCCCGGTAATTGTCATCTGTGTACTGGCATGCAGTTCCATATCGGGAAATGTCTCCCTGATATACTGCCACACACCCAAATCCTGAATAATCACACCATCCAATCCGGCTTCATAAAAGGGACTTAAATATTCATAAAGAAGCGAAAACTCGCTTTCTTTAACTAACGTGTTAACTGTCAGATATATTTTTCTTCCGAAAATATGTGCATGGCGAAGAGCCCTGCATATTTCCTCTTTTGTAAAATTGTCCGCATATGCCCTGGCGCCGAATTTATCTCCGCCCAAATATACGGCATCTGCGCCTGCATTGATTGCACCGACAAACGCCTGATAATTACCCGCAGGCGCTAATAACTCCACTCTTTTTTTCATGATTACTCCATTACAGAAAAAGCTGTCTTCAAAAAGACAAAGCTGTCTTGAAAGACAGCTTATACTTTCTATTTTTTCAATTCCTTCAATTCCGTTTCCAGACGAACAATCTTTTTCGCATTTTCATTTGCTTCATTATGCAGATTTTTGACATTTCTTTCCGTATTTTCCAACTTAATCTGGGATGCAATCAGCTCATGTTTCAAATCATACAGCTCTTTTTCTTTATTCTTCAGTTCCTCTTCCAAAAGATTAATCTGCTGTTTCGCTTTAAAATAATCATCCGCAATATTAAGCTGCATCAATACATTCTGTGTATCAAGCGGCTGTCTCCGGAAACTGTCAACCTTACCATATTCAGTTACTTTATTGTTGATATACGAAGCTACTTTCTGCAAGTATTCTTCACTCTCATACCCACTAAGTGTAAAGACTTTCCCACCGATAATAACTTCCGTATCTGTCTTCGCTGACATTGGACTTCTCCCTTCCGATACAAAATATGCCGCTTTACAAAAATTCCTTATACAATATCTATTATATATAGCTTACAGAGGAATTTCAAGTCCTAAATGATGATATGCTATATCTGTTACCATACGCCCCCTCGGCGTCCTGTTTAAAAAGCCGCTTTTTAATAAATATGGTTCATATACATCCTCTAATGTCCCGGCATCTTCCCCGATTGCCGCCGCCAGTGTATCAAGTCCCACCGGCCCGCCTTTGAACTTGTTTATCATTGTCAACAAGATATTTCTGTCAATATGATCCAGTCCCATTTTATCAACTTCCAGTAAATCCAGCGCAGTACATGCTACTTTCTCTGTAATGACACCGTCATACTTGACCTGGGCAAAATCACGCACCCTTTTTAAAATACGATTGGCAAGGCGCGGTGTTCCCCTGCTTCTTCTGGCAAGCTCTATAGCGCCCTTTTCCTCAATAGAGACATTTAAAACCTTAGCGGAATGCAGGATAATATGTTTTAATTCCTCCACAGAATAAAATTCCAGATGATGGATAACGCCAAATCTGTCCCGCAGCGGTGCAGTCAAAAGTCCTGCTCTTGTCGTGGCTCCGACAAGAGTAAAATGCGGCAAATCCAGACGAATGGAACGTGCGCTTGCCCCTTTTCCAATCATTATGTCAATGGCAAAATCCTCCATTGCCGGATAAAGGACTTCTTCCACCTGCCTGTTTAGCCTGTGGATTTCATCTACAAAAAGAATATCCCCCTCTTGCAGATTGTTAAGGATTGCCGCCATCTCTCCCGGTTTTTCTATGGCAGGACCGCTTGTCACTTTCATATTGACTCCCATTTCATTAGCAATAATTCCTGCTAACGTTGTCTTACCAAGTCCCGGTGGTCCATAAAACAATACATGGTCTAAAGAGTCGCTGCGCCTTTTTGCCGCCTCTATATAGATTTTTAAGTTTTCTTTTATTTTAGACTGACCGATATAATCATCCAACGTCTGCGGACGTAAGGAACCCTCTATCTTGATATCCTCTTCTATCAGGTTCGTCTCTATTACTCTGTTTGCCATCTACATTCAACTTTCTATGATATTTAATTCTCTATCACATTACTTTAGAAATTGTCCAAGCACTTCCATAAAGATGTCTACGTCAATCGGTTTTGCAATGTGAGCATTCATACCGTTTTTCAGAGCAGCTTCCTTATCTTCTTCCAATGCATTCGCTGTCATGGCAATAATCGGCAATGTCTTTACATCATTTCTATGCAGCGCTCTGATTGTCCGGGTCGCTTCGTAACCGTTCATAATCGGCATCTGTACATCCATTAAGACTACATCATAGTAATTTTCCTCCGATGCTTCCACCATCGCTACCGCATCCGTTCCGTCCGGCGCCGATTCCACCTGAAAACCGCTCTCAGTCAATATCACTTCCGCAATTTCGCGGTTTAGCTCAATATCCTCTACAAGAAGAACGCGTTTTCCATGGAAATCTTTCAAAGTCCATCCGGCAGTTTCTTCGTCTTTATCAATCAGATTGTGGGCCGCTAACAATGCGGCTTTCAAATCGGACATAAAGAGCGGTTTAGCACAAAATGCAGTAACTCCAGCCGTTCTCGCCTCTTCTTCAATATCCGTCCAGTCA
>CAZKOR010000056.1:5259-18812 GCA_964554405.1 uncultured Bacteroides sp.
CCTTGCTGTTTCAATTCCGCTTGTTTCCGGCATCTGCCAGTCAATAATATAAGTATGATAGGAATCTCCCTCTTCACGGGCAATTTTAGCCCGGTATGCCGCCTCTCTGCCGGAAGTTGTCCACTCGGAGCGCATACCAATCTGTTTTAGCATCTTATTTACACTGTCACAGACATTGAAATCGTCATCTACAACCAACGCACGCAAGCCATGAAGTTCTTTTATCTGTTCCGCATTTTTCTCAGTATCCTGCAGTTTCAAGGTAAGCTCTACCGTAAATACGCTGCCTTTCCCCACTTCGCTTTCGACACTAATCGTACCGTTCATCATTTCAACGATATTTTTCGTAATCGCCATACCAAGTCCTGTACCTTCAATACCTGTCTTTGTCGTAGTCGCTTCTCTCTCAAACGGTTCAAAAATATGTTCAACAAATTCCGAAGACATACCGATACCATTATCCTTAATTACAAAGATATAATCCCCGTAACCATGATGATATGTCGTTTTCTGCATAATCCTGAATGATATGCTTCCTCCCGCCGGCGTATACTTCACGGCATTGCTGAGCAGATTGATAAATACCTGATCTAATTTCAGGGAATCGGCTATCACATCCTCATTTGCAACTTCAAATGTATCAATAAACAATTCAAGCTGCTTCGCCTTCACTTGCGGCTGGATGATAGTAACCAGATTATGCATCAATTCCGAGATATTGCATTCCTGCTCTTTTATCTGCACCTTTCCGCTTTCAATTCTGCTCATGTCGAGAATATCATTAATCAGACTAAGTAAATGATTGCTGGAGGAAAGGACCTTCTGCAGGCAGTCTCTAACCTGGTCCGTATTATCAATATGACTTATGGCAATTGTTGTAAAACCGATAATTGCATTCATCGGTGTACGGATATCATGAGACATATTGGAAAGGAAAGTCGTCTTCGCCCTGTTTGCATGCTGTGCCTGCATCAGCGCATCCTGCAATGCCTGTGTCTGCTCCCTTTGTGCTTTCACAGTTTCCGTAATATCCCTTGTTACAACTAAAACCATAATGTCATCCGTATCATTATCACGTGTCATGATAAATGACTGTCTTACGCACAGTTCCCTTCCTTCGGAATCTATACTCCAATACTCGGCAATTACTTCTGCATCGCCTTCTTCAAAACATTTTTTCAGGTACTCTATATTCACTATGGCGGAATATGTTTCCAAAGACTCCTCCAGAATAAAAGGTTTGCTTTTTTCCATCCACTCGGAAACTTTACATGGCGCTTCCATCCCCACTTTCTTAAGCAAAGACTCCTTCTTTCCGTTTATTGTATAAATAACATCCCCTTCCATCAAATCCCTGGTAAGATTGAACTCATAAGTGCTTATGGAATTGGACGTAATCGCTATCCGGTACTGTCTTTCCTTGCGGTTGGCAAGAGACATCTCGGCCTGAATCTTAAGCTCTTTTTCCTTTATTTCCGTAATATTCTGACGGGTAAACAGCACTTTAACCGCTTCGCCGTCTTTCCTCTCAAGGCAGATAATATTGGCATGTTCCCATTCCGGATTTCCGTTTCTCATGACATAACATTCAAAACGTACATCGTTATGTTCCTTTAATGCCGTGGTAAGGGCATCCTTGCTGATTTGTCCGGCAAACTGTGCCCTGTCATCTTCATTTATGATAACAGAAGACAGATATTTTATAAGTTCTTCATACGCTCCGCTTTCCTGTATCCCGGAGTCCTCCGGTTTTGTACCGGCAAGATACTGATAAGTTCCGTTCTCAAAATCTACCATCGCAAAGCGTGTAAACAGGGTGGTAACACCGTCAATAATATATCCCATCTCACGTTTTTCCCGCTTAAGCTGCCGCTTTTCCTGATTTGCACGGACGATCAGGGAAATGATATAAATGACAAACAGTCCTATCATCATAGCTTCCAAACGGACGCCAACGAAATTCTCCGCCTTAATCATGCTTTGTGTCACTTTCTTCGGGAATGCCTGTACGAGAACAAAGCCGCTCTGCGGAAGATACCTTACACATATATTATCTATTTTACTGCTGTCATCACAGATAAAAGCGCCTTCTCCGCCATCCGTAAATACTTTTCTTGCATCGTCGGCTGTTTTTACATCAATTACGCCATTTCCCAACAATTCTGTAATGATATCATCATGATAAGAATTTTCATCTGAACTCGCAATGACCGTTCCGTCCGGCATACAAAGGAAAACATCTGCCGGTTCACCGAAATAGGTTGTCTTAAGCATATCCTGTAAGTATTCCTCCGCAAGATACGCTCCCCGGAGTACACCTATGATTTCGCCGTCGAAACGGACAGGCGCATAAAAACCTGCCATTGTCTCACCAAAAAAAATCGAATCAAATACAATGTTGATATTGCTATTTCCCTTCATACCGTCGTTATAGAATACACGGGCAGTCGCATCGCCGCTTCTTCCGTCCGAAGCATGATCAATGCCATTCCTGTCCGTAAACAACACGGTATCAAAAAGTGAATTAGACTCCATTTCCTGAAGCATCTGTGTGGTAATTACCGGCTCAGTCAGATTATGATCCAGAAAATGGGAATATACATTAACAAGATTCAGCGCATTTTGTAATTCTTCATCTATCTGCACCGCCATCTGTCTGGCTGAATCCGCAGCATAATTTTTATTCCGTTCCTCCATACGCCTGCTGTTTTGCGCCGTATACCAATGAAATACGATAATCATGGCAACTAAAAGAAACAGGACGCATACGATTTCCTGTAGTAACTTCTTTTTTCTTTTTACCATAATTTTCCTCCCCCAAAGTAATTCTATTTAATTCTTTTTTAAGTAATTATCAATTCCCTTTTTAATCTCCGCCGGCTCCATCGATTTTAATAAATAGCCTGCCGGTTTCAGCTCTAACAATTTCTGAATGCGTTCCTTGCTGCTCGAACCGGAAATAAACATAACCGGAATATCCGCAATATCTTTCTCCGCACGAATCATTTCCAACACCTGACGCCCATCACAGACCGGCATCTCGTAATCCAATAAAATCAAATCAGGTCTGTCCAGTGTAAGACTCATAATCGCAGCCATTCCGGACTTTGCCGTTGCAATCTCGTAATCGCTCTCTAACAGATTTTTCATAGCCTGCAATGCAAAATCGGAATCATCCACCACAAGTATTTTCTTCTTCTTTTCCACATCATGAGCCGCTTTCAAATATTTACCGATTTCAGCCATTGCATTTTCCGCTTTAATTGCAGAAACGTTCTTTTCTTCCCGGAACAAATACGGTGCAGTCACACAGTATGCCATATACCCTACGTTTGTGCTAAACAATAAACTGAGCTGTGGCTGCTTGTTTTCAAACATTTTATGGAACTGCTCGTAGCTGAGCAGATTTTCCTCTTTCATTTCATATTCGTCCGCTTTCGGGAAATTATCGTTGATGCGTCTTATAAACTGCTGTGCCGTATATCTTGTCGCATTTATCATCATAACGCTGAGTTCGTCCGACTCAGTTGCCATCATTCTTCCAATGGTATTGATGATCACCTGTTCCTCAAGAATGAGAATCGTCTCCCATATCTCTCCCTGTTTTGTACCGTAAACTACACGGTAATAAACGCTGTTCCCAATCTTCTCCCCGCCATAACATCCACTGATAAGGCGTGAATCCATCTGAAACATATCATATGTAAGTTTGGCGATAAGTCTGCTCACATGCGCCTGCTCTTCCTCCGGCAGCAGATTTTCCCAATTACTCGTTGTTTTCCCCGTTTTTCCTGTAATGGCACGGTCTTCCGTCAATGTATGCCCGACAAGCCATCCGACACATACCCCAAGGAAGTGATTCACAGCCTCTTCCGAATAAGCATTCTGCTGTAACTCTCTTTCCAGTTCCGGAAGCGTTTTTCTGCGGAAATTATCATGAAGACGTCTGTGCGTATCATATCCGTAATATCCGGCAGACGCCATATAAGCCTCTTCTTCCGCAAAATGCTTTATGGCGTGTTCTTTAAAATACTTAATGCCTTCCTGATATACCCATTTTCCTTTCTCACCCTGTTTTCTGGCTAACATCATCCTGTTCATTACGCCGAAAAGCTTCTTATGCTCTTTGTCAATCGAGCTCACTCCTATATTATAACGTTCATGCCATACAAGCTCATGACTCATCGTTTTTCCTCCTCACCGCATTATAGTTCAGTATATCACATGTTAATGGGAAACTGCTATGTAAATTTTCTGTTTTTATACAATCGATTAAAATATAAATTTTAATGCCGCTTTTAAGATTTCTTCGACGCCAATGTCTTCCGTCATCTCAACTTGTTTGACAGCCCGAAGCGCATCGGATGCCGAATATCCAAGGGCTGTTAATGCCTCTACCGCTTCATTTTTCTTATTTCCGATATCTTCTCTTGCCACAGCTAATGCAGATACGGTCTCTTTAGGAGATATGGCATCCTCTATGGAAATCTTATCTTTTAAATCCAAAATAACACGCTCTGCCGTCTTAGCGCCGACTCCCGGCGCTTTAGCAATCGCTTTTGCATCGGCGGCAAGAATCGCAAAACGAAGTTCATCCGCGCTCATAATAGATAAAATGGCAAGTCCGCCTTTCGGACCGATACCATTGACCGTAATCAGCTTCTTAAAAATCTCCAAATCATCCTTTGTTAAAAAACCATATAAACTAAAAGTATCTTCCCTGACAAGCGTGTAGGTATATATTTTAACAAAACTGCCGATACCTCCGAGTGCATTCACAGTCCTTGCAGATACTTTCACATTATAGCCAATCTGACCCGCCTCGATTACCAGATTATCCTCTGTAATATCTTCTATCGTTCCTTTTAAATAAGCATACATATCTTTTTACAATCCTTTCAGTTTCTGTATATACGGTAAAAGACGAAGAGCAGCAATACCAATCAAAAATCCCGTAACCGCGCCGGCAATCATTAAAAAAGGCAGATAAAAAGCCGGTGCAAAAGTATCCACTACAAAGACAGCAACCAATATCTGCCCGATATTGTGAAAAACGCCGCCGCCGATACTGACTCCTGCAATCGAAAAACATTTTGTTTTCCGCAAAAACAGCATCAGGCAGAAGCTGCAAAGCGCTCCCGCAAGCGCAAAAAGAATCGAATACAGATTCCCGAATAAAAAGCCGGAAAGCAGAATACGCAGCAAATTAACAGTAAACGCCTCTTTCGCACTATATCCATACAGCAAAAGAATTACAACCAGATTCGGCAGTCCGAGTTTAATCCCGGGAATCCCGACAGAAAACGGCAGAACAGACTCTATGTAAGATAAAATCAAGGATAATGCCAGCAAAAAGCCAAGCAATGCGGTCTTTTTTCCCATCAGTATACCACTCCGTCCAGTTCTTTCCCTTTTTCTCCCGTTATGGCAATCACTACTTTATGCGGAAGACAGATAATATTCTCTCCCGCTGCTTTGACAGGATAATGATGTACACATAGTAAATCCGGGCAATTACTTTTTATCATACTCACTTCTCCGCTTTTGCACATAAAAATATTATAATTCCCCGTCCGGTTTTCTTCCTCTATCTGCGCGAGCCGCGCCGTCCATTCCATGTCTTTTTCTTTTTCCAGTTTCTGCAGCGCCCCGTCTGTCAGCAAATAGTATGTTTCCTCCTGCCCTGATAAAGAAATCTTCCCGAGCACCGTGCCGTCATAAGAAACTTCCATATAACTTCCTTTCTCACGATGCTGCTGCAAAAACAACAGACCAAGAAACGCAAGCGCCAGTATTCCGAATAAAAAAACGATATCCGCTTTTTTCATATTATAACCATGCCTTTTTCACCCTAGCCTTCTAAAAATTGCAGCTTTCTGATTTTTTCATCCTGTATCTTCTCCGTTAGTTCATGCAAATGACTTTGTAAAAAATTATCTTCCAGTCCCGTTAACCCCTGTGCCTGCAGTTCCTGCACAATAATATTGCAGATTGCTTCTATAATCAGCACTCTCTCCCATTCCGATTCCGGTTCTTTGACCTGATAAAACAGATTTATCATATCCCCGATTTCAAAACAGACAGGAAGTGTTTTCATACCTCTGTGAATCCATTTATCGAACGGCGCATACCGCCTGTTCAACAGATATACAAGTTCCATAATCTCTTTGATAAATACATGCAGGGAAATTTCAGCAGCAACCCTTTCCCCGCGCCGCATTGCCCTTGCATAGTTATATTGTCCCGCTCTGGCAGCCCTTGCCATCCGCGCTGTCATTTTTTTAATTCTCACATCCTCCGGATAATAAGACAGAAGTCCCTCTCGTATCATACTGAATACGCCAAGACGATCTTCAAATACTTCGCCGTTTGTTGCCGATGCCAGATTTTCATCCTTAAGACGCATCCACTCTTCATTGGAAACCGGAACATGGTCGGTACCAAGCAGTCCGTAATAGAAATCCGTGGTGCACAAAACCCCTACCCTGCCGCTTCCCGACTCTTGTTCCACTCTTCCCGGGAATCCCATAAATTCGCGGGGCATTGCATCATAAGCTTCCTGTATCTTTTTTCCGTATTTTCTATATTCTTCTTCCGGCAGCCAGATACAGAAAGACGGTCCGAAATCATGGTCTCTTGAAATTTCATCATCAAATCCGAAACACTCCGAACCTCTGCCAACCAGTCCCGCCGCGAATATATTCTCTAATTCCGGGAATTTTGCAAGCATCGGTTTTCCGTATGTTTCGTAATATTTTTTTGACAGTTCCAGTCCTTTCGTATTTATTTACCCCTTTCTACCGGATTTCTTCTTTTATTTTAGCCGCCTTCTGCAAATAGTCTTTCTGTTTTTCCGTCTTTCCTAATGTTTCACAGACTGCTGCGCAGTTTTCACATAATACGGCATAACTCATATTCTTCCCGAAATGTTTCTCTACTTCCTGCAAAGCCTTTTCATATGCTGCCAAAGACTTATCATATTCACGCATACGATAATACGCCTCACCGACCCCCGCCAATGCTCCGCTGTAATGTGCATCCGTCATATCCCCGCAGCGCTCAAACAAAGAGAGTGCACGTTCTAACAGTTCCTGCGCTTTAGGATAATCCGACAGTTTAAAATAAAGCAGCGCAAGATTCGTCAGCGTCGTAGCAGTCTCCATTTCTCCATTTTCCAATTTTTCGATAATGGCAAGCGCTCTTTCGGCATATTGTACCGCTTCCTCGTTACGCTCCATTTTCTCTAACAGAATACTCATATTGTTATAAAGTCCCGCATAACGGTAGTCTTCCGGCGGAATCAGGCCTTCATAAATCTGCAGCGCCTGTTCATAATATACATATGCCTGTTTCAAATTACCGGCTGCCCGGTATGCCGTCGCTGTATTCAATAACGTTGTAGCAAAATGCTCCGAGCGGTCAAGCTGCAGTTCCTCCATTAAAAGCAGAACGTCTTCAGCGGCATCGAATGCTTTTTTAAACGCCGAAATGCTTCTGTAAAACCCTATCATTTCATTGCAGATAGAAATGTAAGCGCCATAATCCGGTTCTTCCTTAGCCTGTTCTAAACTTGCGCACAAGAACGGTTCTACCTGCTCAATTTGACTTTTGGCAAAATAATCGTCCAACTGTGCAAAAAAAACATTCATATCCATACGGTAACATTCCTCCCGCTCTAATCATTAATAACTTCCGTTAAAAATCTGTGCAATCGGAGAATCATCCGAAAGAATAACGGTTTTATTATCACCTGTCATACTTGCTTCCAAAGCATCAAGCGCTCTGACAAAGGAATAGAAATCCGTTTTTTCCGGGTCAGCATACGCTGCAGAAAGAATTCTCATATACTCCGCCTCTCCTTCTGCAATAATTGCCTCCGCCTGTGCCTGTGCATCGGAAATCATAATCGCAACTTCCTTATCTGTTGTATTCTCTATCATCTTTGCCTGAGATGCACCCTCTGCCGTATACTGTGCGGCAATATTTTCTCTCTCGGAAATCATACGTGTATAAACAGCCTGCTTGTTATCATCCGGCAAATCCAGTTTTTTAACCTCCACGGTAACAATTTCAATTCCATACTGTTCTTCCACATGGGCAATCTGCTCCATGATTTCTTCTGTCAGTGATTTGATATCTACAACCTCTTTTGTTTCTGTCGGTAATTCCAAATCATTGTTTGCAACATCGCTCGCTGTCTGTTCTACCGTAATTGTCATTTTTCCGTCACGGCTCATAATGACTTCGTCCTGTTTCATATTGGAAATCGTATTTTTAGTCGCATTATAAACAATCGTATCAATACGTCTTTCCGCGTTCGATACGGAGCAGCTCAGTGTCTGCGCAAATTTCAATGGGTCGGTAATCCTCCATAAAACGTAGCTGTCTACAATCATGGATTTTTTATCCGATGTAATGACATCCGACGCCGGCAAATCGTACAATAAAAGCTGGTTCGGAATCGTATCCACCGACTCGATAAAAGGCACTTTAAAACTGAGTCCTGACTGTGAAATCACACGCTGCACCCGTCCAAACTGTCTAACTAATTTATATTGATTTTGTTTTGTCACAACCATGCTGTTTCCGGCAAAAAACACAATCACAATAAGTAACAGCAAAAAGATTATTCCTTTTGGTTTTCTTGATTTCATTTTTATTCCTCCTCTGACGAAGCTGTATTTTCACTGTTATCCGAACTGTCATTAATGGACGATGAAGAGTTTGATACGAAACTGTCTAACGGCAATACCGTGCTTGTTGTACCGTCTGCGCTTTCAATAATAACTTTAATGTCCGGCAGAACATTTTCCATCGCTTCATAGAACATTCTCTTTTTGGTGACTTCCGGATATTTCACATACTCTTCATACATGGCGTTAAATCTTGCCACCTGACCGTTCGCCTCATTGATACGCTCCTGCTTTGCCGCCTCCGCATTCTGCAATATTTCATCGGATTTTGCCTCTGCTTTCGGAATCTGTTCATTACGATACTTATTCGCATTGTTCAATGCAGTTTCCTTACCCTGCTTTGCCGTCTCCACTTCCTTAAAGGCGTTGCTTACCTCTGCCGTCGGCGGCTCCGCATCCTGAATGGTAATATTAATCAACTGAATCCCGATATCATAGTCTTCGAGCTTTTCTAAAATCATCTGCGTGATATTTGCCTGAATCTCATTTTTACCGGTTGTCAGTACACTGTCAACCGTATAGGAACCGATTGTTGTCCTGATACAGTTTTGAGCAATATTCTTTAAGATTTCTACCGGGTCTTCCGAAGCATACAAGGCTTTCACCGGATCCGTCACACGGTATGCCGCATAGAAATCAACATTTATAAAATTATAATCGGATGTAATCATCATTGCATCATCCGCAGCACTTACATTCTCCGCTTCCATTGTATAGCCGATGGTAAATCCCTTAATCGTTGTATTGACTTTCGTTACCGTCTGGATGAATGGAATTTTAAAATGCAGTCCGGGTGTCGTAACCGCTTGCGGTGCCCCAAAGGTACAAACTACCGCCTGTTCCTCCTCCTGAATGGTATAATAAGAATTTGTTGCCAGCAAACATAAAATAAGAACCGCTATGATAATTTTTACGGTTGTGGCTGCTTTTTTTCCATTTATTGGCGCTTTTTCCGTATTTTCCACATTTCTTACTCTGGAACCAAACATAATTTTCTCCTCCGTTTATTTCATTTCTTCTACCACTATGCTATTATATAACAAAGATTGAAAGAACACTATAAAAAAATAGTAAACTTTTTGAATGAAAAATTTTATAAAAATGGAGGATTTTTATGAGAATTATATTTATCAGACATGGCGACCCTGATTATAAAAATGACAGACTGACTGAAAAAGGACATATAGAAGCAAAACTCTTATCGGAGAGAACTGCCAAATGGGAAAATATTACACAAATCTACTGTTCTCCCTTGAGGCGTGCAAGGGAAACCGCTTCCTATACATTGGATAAGCTCGGAAAAGATGCCATCACTTATCCGTGGCTGCAGGAATTTTCTTATGCCGTAGACGACCCGACTACCGGCAGACATGGCGTTCCTTGGGATTTTATGCCGGAGTACTGGACTGAAATTGAAGAAATGTATGATAAAAAAAGATGGCGGGAAACAGATATTTATCAATCCAACCCGGAACTTCTGCCCGCTTATGATGAAGTATGTACCGGCATCGACAATGTATTAGCCGAATACGGCTATCAAAGAATCCATAATTACTATAAAACAACACATACGGAAACGCCGAATGGACAGGACTATACTCTCGTATTCTTCTGTCATCTTGGCGTCAGCTGTGTCATGATGAGCCATTTACTCGGCATTTCCCCTGTTGTCCTTTTTCATGGTCTTTATCTTGCGCCTACCTGTCTGTCAGTTTTTGCAAGCGAGGAACGCATTCCCGGCAAAGCAATCTTCCGCGCACAGGTAATCGGCGATACAACACATTTACATGATGGACAAGAACCGGTTTCCGCAATGGGATATTTTACGGACGTCTTTCAAAAATAGCCGCTTAAAAGCGGCTATTTTTTAGCGTATTTTCTCGGGAAATCCTACTTTTTTCTGTACTTTGCGCAATGTTTTGGCTGCATAGTAACCGGCTTTTTCCGCATTGTTTTTGATAATGCCGTCTATGTATGCCTTATCTTTGCTCAAGTCGTTAAAACGCTCCTGCAGAGGTTTTAGAATATCAACAACAGCTTCACCAACCGCAATTTTAAATTCTCCGTATCCTTTACCGTCAAACTCTTTTTCCGTTTCCTGCGGCGTTTTGCCTGTACATACGGAATAAATATCAATCAGATTACGAATACCCGGCTGTTCGTCACAGTATCGGATACATGCTTCCGAATCTGTCACGGCGCGTTTAAATTTACGGATAACCGTATCAGGATCATCCATCAGATAAATACTTGCATTCGGATTTTCATCCGATTTGGACATTTTTTTCTCCGGATTTTGAAGAGATTTAATGCTGGCGCCCGATTTCCCGATATATGGCTCAGGAATGGTAAAGACATCCCCATATATGGCATTAAAACGCTGTGCAATATCTCTTGTAATCTCTAAGTGCTGCAACTGATCTTTTCCGACCGGAACAACATCCGCCTGATACAGTAAAATATCCGCAGCCATCAAAACCGGATAAGTAAAAAGACCGGCATTGATATTATCCGCATGTTTTGCCGCCTTATCCTTATACTGCGTCATACGGTTTAATTCCCCCATATAGGTAAAACAGTTTAAAATCCATGAAAGCTCAGCATGTCCTGAAACATGCGACTGATAATAAATACAATTTTTCTCCGGATCAAGACCTGCCGCAATATACAATGTAAACAAATTCCTTGCCCTTTTCCTGAGTTCGGCAGGGTCCTGACGAATCGTAATGGAATGAAGGTCCACCACGGAATAAAAACATTGATACTCATCGCTCAATGTCAGCCAGTTTTTTAAAGCTCCCAGATAATTACCAATCGTCAGCGAACCTGTTGCCTGCATTCCGCTGAATAATACTTTATTTCCATCTATCATAATAACTGCCTCCATTCTTACTCAGCTTTTTTTGTCCATTTTAAAATTAAGTTTATCATTGGCGTTCCTATTCGTCAACTCAAAAATAGAAGTGCCCCCGGCCGGAGACACTTCTAAAAAATCCTTAATTGCTGCTTTCTTCACAGCCGCAGGTTTCCCTGTCGTTAAACGGTCTGGCATCAAATCTCGGCTCAAATCTGGAACCGTCGCAGTCTCTGTCACGTTCTCTGCCTTCACGGTCTCTGCCTTCACGATCAGAATCTCCATTACATCCGCAGTCTCCACCGCGGCGGTTCATACCGTCATTCCTATTGCCGCATCCACAGCCGCCATTATTACCGGCTAACAATAATAACAAAATAATCCATGCATTCATAGATAGCTTCCTCTCCTTTTACTCATAAGATATTTTATGCAAAAGGAAAGTATCTGCTACTTTTTTAATATACGTTTCCGAATATAGCGGAATGTATAGTCTTCACCCTTATCAGCCAGCATATGAAGCAGAAATTCCAGCTTTCTTCTTGTCACTTTATGCAGTGGCGCTATATTTTTGCCCAGTTCATAATAAGCCAGCGGCGCTTTTGTTGTATAATCCTCTCCATGATACACTTTACATGCCGCAATCCGGTCCATTAACATTTCTACGATATACTTATTCGGCATTGGCGCGGGCGCCATGCCGCCGGGAATTCCCTTTGTAGAGTAATCGATCCAGTATTCATAATGGTGTTTATTTCTTCCCTTATGATGCAGCCAGGAGGAAGAATATCCGATTGCCTCACGCTCCGCATTGTTCGGGCTTCTGTCTCCCTGATAATACTTGGCGCCGACTAAAAACTCCGTTGGCGAATACTTTGACAAATCATGCAGAAGTCCCTGTTTATACAGTCCAACTTTAAAACATCCCTGCATCACAAGATATTTATGGTATGTGATTGTCTTAAAATGTTTCCATGCTTTGCTCATGATTCATTTCCTTTTTTCTTTTTCAGGGAATGCGTTCTCGTACCATAAACAGCAATCGTTCGCGGCGGAACCGATATCTTTTTCTCATCTTCTTCCGGCTGTGTTGATGCAGCCGTTGAAAAAAGCCTTACCCACTCTTTTTCTTTCGGCATTTGCGGCAGACCGAATACATACGGTTCCCAGTGCATATTGATGCCGATGTAAATAAATTCACCATCATCCGTTTCGGAAGTCTGTCCATACCGGCAGCAGTACATAATGCCAACACTCCTGCTTTCATAACCTGTTTCGAGTCTCCATGCCTCTTTTCCATGAAAAGAAATATCCGGATATCCACAGGAAAGATAATCCATGCCCCGAAGCGGCATTCTCATATGAAAAACAGGATTTTTTTTCCGAAAACGAATTATCTCTTTTGTGAAAGTAAGAAGTTCCTCTCCCATCTTTGACTGATTCCATTTAATCCAGCATACCGCATTATCCTGACAGTAAGGATTGTTGTTTCCGTCCTGAGAGTTTGCAAATTCATCTCCGCTGTATAGAAGCGGCGTTCCCTGTGAAAGCAGGACAAAAATCATGGCATTTTTCATCTGCCTAAGCCGCATATCTAAAATTGCCTTTTTTCTTGTTTTTCCCTCGACACCGCAATTCCAGCTAAAATTATAAACGTTTCCGTCTTCATTGTTTTCGCCGTTTTCTTCATTGTGTTTTTTATCATAGGAGACTAAATCACACAGACGGAAGCCGTCCTGTTTTGCAATATAATTGACAATCCCCTTATCCGGCGCGTTCTCTCTGCATAGATACAGTAGGCGGTTAATCATATTCGCATCGCCTTTTAGGAGTTTCCGGATATCATATAAAAAAGCTTCGTTCATAAGTCCAAAATTTCGGAATGCGTTCTCCGTATGCTGTGCATAAGAAATATCATGCTCGCAAAGCAACTTCGTATCTGCAAAGAGAGGGTCTTTGCAAATCATCTGCATCGGAATATCCACTCCCATCAAATGAAAGCCGTC